>DAOWEF010000036.1 GCA_030638665.1 Dehalococcoidia bacterium | reverse complement strand
TGCCGCTTAGCCCAGCTGGCGCGCGCCACCGGCATTCATCTCATCGTCGCCACCCAGCGCCCCTCGGTGGATGTGGTTACCGGCCTGATCAAGGCCAACTTCCCGGCGCGCGTCAGCTTTGCGGTGGTCTCCCAGGTGGACTCACGCACCATCCTTGACGTGGGCGGCGCCGAGAAGCTCCTGGGTCGGGGGGACATGCTCTTTTTGCCCCCCGATGCCCCCAAACCTAAGCGCCTCCAGGGAAGCTTTGTTTCCGACGCCGAGATGGAGAGGCTGGTAAGCTTCTGGATCAGCCAGCAACCTCAGGAGGTCTATGTCTCGCAACTGGCTCAGGAACTGGATCAAGCATCCCCCGGTATATCCCATGAGGACCCCATTCTGGAGAAGGCAAAGCGCCTCGCCCTGGAGCATCGCAGCATTTCCACCTCTTTCCTGCAGCGGCGATTGGGCATCGGCTATCCCCGGGCGGCGCGGCTCATGGATCTCCTGGAGGAGCAGGGCGTGGTCGCCGCCGGGGAGCCAGGGAAATCTCGGCAGGTAATTGGGGGGGATGACGGAAGGGAGGTTGACGCAAAATGATGAAGGGATTTTTTGAACGGATTACCAGCCGGCGTAGGGAAATAGGGGAGAGGGGGATTTTTGCTGAAATGGAGAATTGCCTCTATTGCGGCAAGGACCTTTCCTCCGCCGAGCTTTTTGAGCGCTATCGCATCTGTCCCCACTGCCGATTTCATTATCTTCTCCCCGCTTACGGGAGGATAGAGCTTCTGGCAGATAGCGGCAGCTTCATAGAGATAAACCGCACCCTGGCATCTCTTGATCCCCTTTCCTTCTCCGGGGGGGCCTCCTACAAGAAGCGAGTATTCGATGCTCAGAAGAGGACCGGGCTCTCCGAGGCGGTGGTTACCGGCGTTTGCCAGATCGAGGGCACCCTTACCGTCATCGTGGTGCTGGACTTCGGCTTTTTGGGTGGGGGAATGGGTTGCGTTGTCGGGGAGAAGGTGACCCTAGCATTTGAGCATGCCCTCAAGAAGAGGCTTCCGCTGGTGGCGGTGGTCTCCAGTAGCGGGGCCCGGGTGCAGGAAGGGGTGCTCTCCCTGATGCAGATGGCAAAGACGGCGGCGGCAGCCAAGCAGCTTTGTGATGCCGGGCTTCCCTTCATCTCGGTGCTGACCAACCCCACTACGGGGGAGGTCTATTCCAGCTTTGCCAACCTTGCCGACATCATCATGGCCGAGCCCAATGCCCTTATCGGCTTCGCCCCTTTGAGGTTGGTGGCGGAGACTGAGGGCCGGGAGCTTCCCGCGGATGCCCACACCGCTGAGTCCCACCTGAAGCATGGGATGATCGATGCTATTGTGGAGCGCACCAGGCTGCGTGATCTGCTGGCTATTCTCCTCGACCTGCTTTTATCCCAGTATCGCCTAACCCTGAGGAGGAGATTCGGACCCTATCCGCCGATAGTGCCTCAGCGGGAGTCGGCGTGGCAGAGCGTTCAGTTAGCTCGCCATGAGGAGCGACCCACCTCCCTGGACTATATTGGCAGGATTACCTCAAGCTTTATCGAGCTTCACGGCGACCGCTGCTACGGTGACGATAACTCCGTGGTATGTGGCTTGGGGGATATCGGTGGGGAGGCGGTGGTGATCATCGGTCAGGAGCGGGGCCATGGTGAGGAGGGGAAGTTGCGGCGGCCCTACCCCGAGGGCTTCCGCAAGGCGCAGCGGGCGATGAACCTGGCAGCGAAGTTTATGCTCCCGATTATAACCCTCATTGATACCCCGGGGGCTTATCCCGGGCTGGAGGCTGAGGAAAGGGGGATGGGGAGCGCCATCGCCCAATGCCTGGCCCGGATGTCTGACCTGCCCACCCCGATAATATCCGTTATCATTGGTGAAGGGGGCAGCGAGGGAGCACTGGCTTTCGGGGTTGCCGACCGCATCCTCATGCTGGAGAATGCCATTTTCTCGGTGATCCCACCGGAGAGGGCTGCCGTCTTGCTCTATCGAGACGCAAGTAGGGCGGAGGAGGTGGCTCCAGCCTTGAGGCTCACCGCTGAGGACTGCAAGGAGCTCGGCGTGGTGGATGTGCTGGTGCCTGAGCCCAAGGGTGGGGCGCATGTTGCCCCCGATGAGGCAGCGCGCCAGCTCAAGAAGTTTCTCTTAAATGAGCTGGTTCAGGTGCAGGGGATATCTGCGAACAGACTGGTCAAGGCCCGCTATGCGAAGTTTCGCGGGATGGGGCGCTACAGCTCTCGCATTAGTGTCGCCATCTCCAAGGAGCGGGATCAGCTTCAAGAATACATCTCGCAGAGGCTGGAGGAATTTAAGGAGTATCTCCCATCGAGAGCTGAGGAGGTTCCCCTGGAAGAGGAGAAGGAGCCGTTATCAGAGGATTGATAGCTTCGTCTACTTTGCCTTGCCCCTCAGGCGCTTGAGGACGGCATCCTTATACACCCTGGCAAGGCTCTTGCCGTGCTGGGGGATCTTCTCCCGCTTCTTCCGCCGTCGCTCTTCGCGCCGCTCCTGCCTCGTCTTTTCTTTCACTGTATAACCCCAGCTATTACTCCATATCCCTTCTCAAGTCGATGATGCGGTCCCTGAGCAGCGCTGCCTTCTCAAACTCCAGGTTCCTGGCCGCCATTTTCATCTGCGATTCCAGGTCCTTGATCAGGCGCAGCATCTCATCCCTGGGCATGGGGGCAACGGTGTAAGGGGTGCGGGTCTCAGCCACCACCTTCACCCGGTCGGTGATGTCCTTGATCGCCTTCTTGATTCCCTGCGGGGTGATGCCATGAGTCTGGTTATAGGTT
>DAOWEF010000001.1 GCA_030638665.1 Dehalococcoidia bacterium | reverse complement strand
TCGCGACCCACCTCCTCCAGGGTGCGGCTCCGCCCATCCTCGAGCCCGAATCTCAGTTGCAGCACCCGGCGCTCGCGGGGATTGAGGGTGAAAAGCACCTCGTCGATCTGCTCCTTAAGAAGCTGGTGAGAGGCTGCGTCGGGGGGTGGTAAGGCGCTACTATCCTCGATGAAGTCGCCGAGGTGGCTATTCTCCTCTTCACCGATAGGGGTTTCCAGGGATACCGGCTCCTGGGATACCTTGATGATCTCCCTCACCTTCTCCGGAGTGACCTCCATCCCTTTTCCGATCTCCTCACTTGTGGGCTCCCGCCCGTGCTCCTGAACCAGTCGCCGGCTAATGCGCAGCAGCTTATTGATGGTCTCCACCATATGGACCGGGATGCGGATGGTGCGAGCTTGGTCTGCAATGGACCTGGTAATCGCCTGCCTGATCCACCAGGTAGCGTATGTGCTGAATTTGTAGCCCTTTCGGTAGTCGAACTTCTCCACCGCCCTGATCAGCCCTATGTTGCCCTCCTGAATCAGATCAAGGAGCGACATCCCCCTGCCGATATACTTTTTGGCCACACTGACCACGAGGCGAAGGTTAGCCTCGGTAAGGTGACTTTCCGACTTGGCCGCCTCCCGGGCGATCATCTCCAGGTGTGCCGCAAACTCCTTTTCTTTAGACTGGAGGGGGATGAGGAAATCGGGCTTAGCTAAGCAGGCGCTTAGCTCGATGATGGGTTTGTCTTCCATGGCCTCCAGTATGGCCGGTGGCAAGAGGCTGCTATTCAATGAGAGCTTCACCAGCGCTTGCCCCATAATGGCGATATCTTCGTCGGCTCGCTCAGCGATGGTCGCGAGCAATTGCTGGTCAATTGCATTGTCAACGGCAGCACGAAACCTTGGGTCTGAGATCTTCTCTGCGAGACTCGCTGCGGGGGGCAGGTCAAGCTCCTCCTCTAGGAGAGCGATGAGCGAGGTGGACTGGCATAGCTGCTCTAACAGGGTGATCATGATGTCAGTTGCTGAGGGTGGGGTGCCAAATCTGGCGAACCAATCATTCTTGATTTTCTTGATATGTCTATCCTGCTCCATCTTGCTTGCCAGGACCTTCTCCTCGTTAGCATTCAGGAGGGATACATTGCCAATCTCCCGGAGGTACATGCGTACCGGGTCATCGATGACATCCTGTTCTTCCGGCTCCGGCACCTTTTCTTCCAGCGTTTTTTCCACCGCTGTCTCAGGTTCAGTCTCATCCCCTGGTTCCTCCTCTTCCGCAGGTTCGGCAGCCTGTTGCTCCGGCCAGGCAGCGTCGTGTTTTACCTCCTCGCTCAATATAGCGCTGCCCGAGAAAGCGGCAAACAGATCCGCCAGCGACTCCATGGCGTGCTCTGCCCCGACATCGCTCTCTGAAGGTTCCACTCCCCGCTTCCGTTTCAGCAGCTTATTTATCTCTTGGTGATCTCTCGAGGTCATTGTCGTGCCCCTTTTCGTTCTCTCCTCGCTTTTTCAAACAGGTCTTTTAATTGGGACGTTGGCTCTAAAGCCTTTTGAAGTAGCGTTTCCACCTGCTCTTTTATTACGTTTTTATCCCCCTCTGACTCCGCCTCTGTGAGGAGCACTTCCTCCAGCGCCTTGAGCCTCCTCAGATGTTGCTCCCCCAGGCGGCGGGTGCAGTCGGCGAGGGCGGTCTCCATTTCCCGCTCGCTTGCCGGGGGCAGCACCCTGCTCATCAAGGTGTCGAGGTGCTCCTGGAGGCTGACATCGAGGCCCTGGCGAATTCTCTCAAAGCCATCCGCATCGGTGGTATTTTGCCAGGCTAGGAAGAGCTCGCGATTTTCCGTTCCTTCGAAATAGTCGGGGGGCAGCGCCATGCCCTGCTCTCGCAGCCCCGGGTGCTGCAGCAAGAGTGTAAGGCAGTACTCCTCCAGTGGGTGGCTGGGGGATTGGGTGGTGGGGAGCGATACCGCTTTTTTCGCTCGTTCCCTCGCGGTAGGTTTGAGCCGGGCTGCCTCACCGGCCAGGGTTTTTTCGTCCAACCCCACTAGCTTGCTAAGCCGTCTCAGATAAAGCTCTCGCTCGACGCTGTCCGCGATTTCGGAAATACGGGGCAGGAGTTGCGCTACCGCCGCTGATTTCCCGTCCTCGTGGCTCAGGTCCAGTGTTGAGGTGACTGCCTTAAAGAAGTAGTCCATCAGGGGTGATGCTTCGTCAATTAGCCTGCGCCACTCCTCAGGGCACTCCCTGATCACCTCGTCGGGGTCCTTTCCCCGTGGCAGGAGGATGACTTTCACCTTCCCCTCCATCTTGGAGTCTCCCTCCAGCCATCTCTTCTCTCTGCGGTCGACCCGCTCGCTGAACGCTTGCCTTGCCACCTCTAGACCACGAAGTGTCGCCTGATCGCCGGCGACGTCGGCATCCAAAGCCAGGGCGAGGTTTCTGGTCAGCCGCTTGATGATGCCCACCTGCTTCTGGGTAAGGGAGGTGCCCATGGGGGCCACCACATTAGCCATGCCATACTGATGGGCGGCGAGCACATCCATGTAGCCTTCCACGATGATGGCCAGGCCCTGCTCCCTGATCGCACCCTTGGCGCGGTCGATCCCGTAAAGGAGGCCGCTCTTGTCGAAGATCGCCGTTTGGGAGGAGTTAAGGTACTTGGGGATAGTGCTATCGAGGGCGCGGGCGCCAAAGCCAACTACCTTCCCCCCATCATTCCTGATGGGAATCATCAGGCGATTTCGAAACATGTCCCGGAAACCTCCGCCCTCCTTGGCGATGACCAAGCCTGCGCTCACCAGTTCATCCCCCTTATAGCCCCTCCCCTCGAGGTGCTGGCATAACGCATCCCAGCTATCGGGGCTGAAGCCGAGCTCGAAACTATCGATTGTCTCTTTAGAGATGCCCCGCTCGCTGAGGTGGCGTCGCGCGGTCTCAGCGGCTTTGGCATTGAGCAGCAGATGATGATAATACTGAGCGGCAGCCTCGTTTATCAAGTATAGCCTTTCCACCTCCTTGTCTACCGCCCTCTCTTTTTGCTTTGCGACCAGGGTTACCCCGGCCCGCTCGGCAAGGATTCGTAGCGCTGCGCCGAAGTCGATGCTCGCCTGTTTCATCACAAAGGAGAATATGTCTCCGCCTGTGCCGCAACTGCCGAAGCAGTGCCAGGTCCCCTGCTCCGGGAAGACGAAGAAGGAGGGGGTCTTCTCGGTGTGAAAGGGGCATAGCGCCTTGAAATTACGCCCTGACTTCTGGAGGGTAACATAATCCGAGACCACATCCACGATGTCCAGCCTCTGTTTTATCTCATCAATAGCGCTCATTCTTTTATCCTGCTCAGTTGTTCAATCGATTCAATCCTGCTTGGTCAAATACGAGCCTTTCATTCATGCTCAGATGTAATAATCTCCTCCGCCATTCCCTGGGCATAATTATCGGTCATCCCGGCGATATAGTCCACCACCCTCCGTGCCACGCTCTCGTCGCGGAGCTTGTATTCCTTGGGCAATGCTTCATCGTGCTCGAT
>DAOWEF010000062.1 GCA_030638665.1 Dehalococcoidia bacterium | reverse complement strand
ATGCTTATCGAGGCAATACTTAGCCGCAACCTTCTAAAATTGGACGGTTTCATTCCCAATGTCCTTGAGATAATGCTCAAGATGGCTAAGCTATGACTTACCAGGATAACTACCCCATCGGGGTGCTCCCTGACTATTCTCTCCGCCGCGGGCCAGGTCCTCTCCTGAAGCTCGGTCATGGACTCCCCACCGGGCATTTTCAAAGAAGGGTTGTCCTTCATCCACTCCTGCAAGAAATCACCATAGCGCTCCATCACCTCCTCAAAGGTGAGTCCCTCCAGCTCCCCGGCATCGACCTCCTTGAAAGCATCATCGGTCACCACTGCCAGCCCGTGACCGCGCGCTATCGCAGCAGCCGTCTCCCTGGCACGCCTCAGCGGGCTGGAGTAGATGGCGGATACCTTCTCATCCTTTAATGCCCGAGCTAACCGCGCTACCTGTTTGCGCCCGTTCTTGTTTAGCGCAATCCCAGTATGTCCCACAACGCGGTTCTCCTGGTTCCACCTCGTTTCACCATGTCTCACCAGAATCAGCCTCATCTTGCCCACTCCTCGTATTGTCGAGCCCGCGCCACCCTCTTAAAATAGGGGGGATGGTCATAGAAAAGCAGCTCCACCCAGCGACCGGGCCGCGCCTCAGACAGGTTCTGGTTGGTAAGCTTGGTCATTAACGTGGTGAATCCCCGGGGGTCATCGGTCAGGGTCAAGGCATACGCATCGGCAGTACCCTCAAGGTAGCGACTGTAGGCATTTCGCAGTGGCTCCAGAAGCAGGGCGAAGCCACCCCATACAAGAGCAAACAGGGGAAAGGCGGCGACATCGCTTATCCCGTTAAAGCCAAAATAGGGCACGCTAACCTTCAGCACCAGGTGCACCAGGTAAAATCCAGTCAGCATGACCACCGCCTGAAGCGCCATGAGCCTAGCGATATCGCGATGGACATGATGCCCCAGCTCATGAGCCACGATGACCTCGATCTCCTCCGGCGAGTACCGCTCCAGGAGGGTATCGCCAAGGACGATGCGCCTGGTGTTTCCCAGCCCCATAAGGGCGGCATTACCCGTAGTTGCTTTACTGCTCAGATTTATGGTGAACACCCCCACCACCCGCGTCCCGGCCTTTTCCGCAAGGCGCACCAGCCTCTCCTTCAGGCTGGCGTCGTCGAGGGGCGCCATCCTGTAGAAAAGGGGCACAATGATAATCGGGACCAGATTGGTCATCACCACGGTGAGCAGGATAAGAAAGGCAGCAGCGAGGAGCCACCATATCTCAGGGAAGCCCGCCAGAAGCCAGTAAACAAACACCATTACCCCGATGCCCAGAAGCAAGCCCAAAACCCCTGCCTTCACCCCGTCAAGGAGCCAGCCCCTCAGGCTTTGGCGCAACAGACCAAAGCGACGAGGCAGCACAAGCCCTCCGTAGAAGCTGAGGGGGGCGGATACAATCCCGAAACAGAGCATCAGGGTGGCGACGTAAAGGGCCACCCTCAAAGGCTGTGGCAAGCCCAGCAGGTCCCGCAGGCCAGTAGAGAGCGGAGTAAGCAATAGAACCAGGACGAATAAAGCGGCGAGCCCTAGTCCGAAAAAAGAGAGACGACGCATCATCCTGGCATAATCTCTAGCCTTCTCCTGCCTTTCCGAATCGAGCTCTGCCATGCTACCCGCCTGCCAGGATCAACTTGGTACGGTGGATCGACCTCGGGGGATCAGGGAAACCCAGGGCCAAAGTTACCTGCTCCGCTCTCCCAGCAGCGGAGCTGTCAGTGCGCAGTCGCATCCCCAGGGTGCACCACAACTCCTGCCACTCAATAAGCCAGAGCCGATCCACCAGGGAGCGAAGGTCATATTGGCGCACCTCATGGTCCCTCCGATGCTGCCAAGGTAACTGCTTTTTCGCCATGAAGGAACGAATCCCATCCTCCACCTCCTGCTCCCGCTTGTCGGTCGCCAATTCGACCCGGTATTCCGCCTGCCTGACCTGCGATTGCAGCGAGGGAAGCGGCAGCGCCACCTGCGCCACCCCTGCGATGCCAATACCGCGGGGTACCTGCTCGCCAACCGTCTTAATAAAGAAATAGGGGGAGGCCTTCTTCTGGAGCAGAATGTCCATCAGCTCGCCATCGCTGGTTACCCCGATGGGAAGGGGCGCCGCAATGGAGATTCTGGGGTGCGGGCTGAATCCCTGAGAGTAGGCCAGCGGGATGCCAGCACGCCGTAGTGCCCGCTCCCATAACCTCATTAAATCGAGATGCGAAAGATATTTAACCTCATCGCCCCGAGAAAAGGTGATGCGCAGCCGCTGCATGCTACTCCCTGGTCACCAGGATCTTCTCGATCCTCAATCCCCCCATTTGAGTGACCGCCAGCTTCAAACCACCATACCTCACCTGCTCCCCCTCCTTAGGGATACGACCGAGAAGGCTGAGCAGGAAGCCGCCTACGGTGTCATAATCGCCGGTGGGCAGTTCAAGTCCCAGCTCCTCGTTGGCCTCCTCCACCCGCATGCCGCCATCGATCTGAATTGTCCGGTCATCGATAACCTCGAAGTCCTTGTCCACCTTCACCAGCTCATCCCCTATCTCGCCCACGATCTCGCCCACCAGCTGCTCCATGGTCACGATCCCACTGGTGACACCGAATTCGTCAACCACCACCACCATGTGATAACCCTGGGACTGCATCTCGGTGAAAAGCTGGGCGATGCGTTTCGTCTCCGGAACAAAATAAACCGTACGTACCAGCTCATCGATCACGCTCTTTTTATCCAACGATCCCTCAGCCTGGGCCATGAGCACATCCTTAATGGAGAGGATGCCAACCACGTCATCGATACTACCCCTATAAACGGGGAAGCGGGTATGAGGGGATTCCGCGTAGATGGCGAGGAAGTCAGCTAACTTGGTCCCCTCCCCCACCCAGGCCACCTCAGGTCGAGGCGTCATCACTTCGCGGACGTGGCGATCGCCGAAATCGAAAACATTGTGCAGCATCTCCGCCTCAGCTTCCTCCACTGTGCCCTCCTCACGCCCCGCAGAGATCATGCTGCGGATCTCCTCCTCACTCACCAGCGTCGGTGGCACCCTAGCCTTCCCTCCGGCAAGCGCCGAGCCTAGCCAGCTTAACCCGGCCGCCACTGGATAGACGATCTTGGTGACGACCCCCAAGGGGTAGACATAGAGCAGTGCCAGCCTCTCCGGGTATCTGATGGCAAGGGTCTTGGGGGTCACCTCGGCGAAGATTAAAAGCAATATAGTCACTACGATGGTGGCGATAAGTATCCCGATATCGCCCTCCCAGATGTTTACTGCTACCGCAGTGCCTAAGGCGGCGGCAGCCACATTAACGAAGTTGTTGCAAAGCAATACCGTCGCCAGTAGCCTCTCCGGCTGCTCCGTGATCCTTGCCACCCGCCCAGCACCGCTCACCCCGGTTTCCACCATGTGTCTCACCCGCGTCCGAGGCAACGATATAAATGCTGTCTCCGCGCTGGAGAAGAAAGCGGATGCCCCCAAGCAAAGAAAAAAAAGCACTATGAAAACAATGCTATCGCCGTCCATTGCTGGGTCCCTCCCCGATTACATCCTTCTACAGGAGAATTACTCGATTTCATCATATCATCGCCCCCTTTAGCTGTCAAAGTTTTTGTACTCGTCCCGTACATTAGCTACACATCACCGCTAGCCCATTGTCGCTGTCATTGCCACCCCGATTTATTAAGTAACTGGGGAAGCAATCTCGGGGATGACGGGTGGGCAGGTACGTGACGGCTAGATTGCTTCGCTCCGCTCGCAATGACAATGAAGGTGTTTCGCTCAAGACGAGCCGCGCAATGACTAATGAAAGAGTGCCTCATAATGACGATCGGCTATCACCGATCTATCTGAGCGATAGCTTTTTTTCGCCCTTTACGCTGTGGTACAAAAGGAAACCCACAGTTCTATAAAAGGCGATTTACATTGAGCATAACATTTGCTATATTGCCATGGGGTAAAAAGGGGCTAAAGAATGAAAATCCTCGGCATCGAAACCTCCTGCGATGAAACAGCGGCCGCCGTGGTCCGGGATGGCAGGGAGATCCTCTCCAACCTGATCGCCTCCCAGGTAGACCTCCATTCCCGCTATGGAGGCATCGTGCCAGAGGTGGCCTCACGCCAGCACCTGCTCACTGCCATCCCCATCATCCAAGAGGCAATGGCTCAAGCCCAAACCCACTGGAGCGACCTGGATGCTATCGCGGTGACCAGCGGGCCGGGGCTCGCCGGCTCCCTCCTTGTCGGGGTGAACATCGCCAAGGCCATCGCCCTGGCCCATGATCTCCCCCTAGTTGGCATAAACCACCTGGAGGGTCACATCTATGCCAACTGGCTTGAGGGAAGCACCCCTGATCTCCCCGCTATCTGCCTCATCGTCTCAGGGGGACACAGCGACCTCCTCCTGATGAGGGGGCATGGCGACTATCAACCCCTGGGTAGAACCAGAGATGATGCCGCTGGCGAAGCATTCGATAAGGTGGCTCGGATCCTGGAGCTGGGCTACCCCGGCGGTCCCGCTATAGAGCAGGCCGCCAGCGAGGGCAATGGCGCGCGCTACCGCCTGCCCCGCGCCTGGCTAAAAGATAGCGACGACTTCAGCTTCAGCGGATTGAAGACAGCGGTGCTCCACCTCGCAGCACAAAAGAGTGTGAAGAGTGAGGAGAACGGAGAGGTGATAGAAGACACACGATCAGAAATTGAGACACGTCTCGAAAAGGGCGAAAAAGCCGATATCGCCGCCAGCTTTCAGCAGGCGGTGGCGGATGTTTTGGTCTCTAAAACGGTGGCTGTAGCAAAGCGGCTGGGCGCCCATCAGATCCTCCTCGGTGGCGGCGTCGCCGCAAACCGCCTCTTACGCCGCATGATGGCCGAGCGCTCCCCCATCCCCATGCTCATCCCCAGCCCCATCCTGTGCACCGATAACGCCGCCATGATCGCCTCCTGTGGCTACTTCCACCTCACCGCGGGCAAACGCTCAGGCTGGGATCTGGATATCGCGCCCAACCTCAGGCTGGGATAAAATCTCCAATCCCAAAAAGTGTCCTAGTGAGATAAAGCAAGCTTCAAAGAAGCTTTGGGGAGAATAACGGCATATAATCATGTTTCAGTGCCTGACATTTGCTATAAAGGGCTATCTACTCACTTGCGGCATCAAGCAATCTAGGCTAATATAACTTAGCACTCTCATGACGAGACTGCTAATAGGAGGTTAAGCGTGGCAATCAAGTTACAGCCGTTAGGAGACCGGGTGGTGGTGCGGCCTTCAAGCGAGGAAGAGGTAACCAAAGGAGGCATTATACTGCCCGATACCGCAAAGGAGAAGCCGCAGCGTGGCGTAGTCATCGCAGTGGGCCCAGGGAGGTTGGATGAGGAGGGCAAGCGGGTCCCCATGGAGGTGAAGAAGGGCGACAAGGTGATCTACTCCAAGTATGCCGGCAGTGAGATCAAGCAGGACGATGAAGAGGTTTTAATCCTGCGGGAAAGCGATATTCTGGCTAAGTTCAGCTAAGTAAGGAGGGGAAATGGCAAAACAGCTAGCATACAGTGAGGATGCAAGGCGACATCTCAAGATTGGTATGGATGCCCTTGCCGATGCGGTGAAGATCACCCTTGGACCCAAGGGGCGCAATGTAGTGCTGGATAAAAGGTTCGGACCGCCTACCATCACCAACGATGGCGTCACCATAGCCAAGGAGATCGAACTGGAGGAGCCCTTCGAGAACATCGGGGCGCAATTGATCAAGGAGGTGGCCACCAAGACCAATGATGTCGCCGGCGATGGCACCACCACCGCTACCGTGCTTGCCCAGGCAATGCTTCATGAGGGGATGAAGAATGTGGCTGCCGGGGCTAACCCCATGTCGATAAAGAAGGGCATTGAGAAGGCCACGGCGACCATCCTCGACGCGCTCAAGAAGATGAGCACCCCGGTGACCACCAAGGCGCATGTCTCACAGGTGGCATCCATCTCCGCAGCCGATGAAGAGATCGGAGATCTCATCGCCGAGGTCATGGAGAAGGTGGGCAAGGATGGGGTGATCACCGTTGAGGAAGGGAAGGGGATAAAGTTCGAGACGGAGTATGTTGAGGGGATGCAGATCGACCGCGGCTACATCTCCCCCTACTTCGTCACCAGCCCGGAGAGGATGGAGGCAGAGATCGAAGACCCCTATATCCTGATCACCGATAAGAAGATCTCCGCAGTCGCCGACATGCTGCCCGCCCTGGAGAAAATACTCCAGGTGACCAAGAACCTGGTTGTTATCGCTGAGGATGTAGACGGTGAGGCGCTTGCCACCCTGGTGGTCAATAAGCTAAGGGGCACCATTAATTGCCTGACGGTCAAGGCACCGGGCTTCGGCGATCGCCGCAAGTCGATGCTGGAGGATATGGCCATCCTCACCGGGGGCGCGGTGGTCACCGAGGAGCTGGGCCGAAAGCTCGATTCCGTCACTATCGAGGACCTGGGCCGGGCCAGAAAGGTACTTTCCACTAAAGAGGAAACCACCTTTATCGAAGGCAAGGGCTCGGATGAGGCAATTGAGGCGCGGATCAAGCAAATCAAGACCCTAATAGAGGATACAACCTCCGACTTCGATAAGGAGAAACTCCAGGAGCGCCTGGCTAAGCTCGCCGGGGGTGTTGCCGTGATCAAGGTGGGGGCCGCCACCGAGGTGGAGCTCAAGGAGAAGAAACACCGCGTCGAGGATGCCCTGTCCGCAACCAGGGCCGCGGTGGAGGAGGGCATTGTCCCCGGGGGCGGGGTCGCCTTCATTAACTCCATCACCAACCTCGATAAGTTAAAGGTAGAGGGCGACGAGAGCACCGGCGTCGCCATTGTACGCCGCTCCCTAGAGGAGCCGCTGCGGATGATCGCCCAGAACGCCGGCAGAGAGGGCTCGGTAGTGGTAAACACCGTTAAGGAGAGCAAGACAGGCATCGGTTATGACGCCCTGCGCGACGATTACGCCAACATGAAGCAGCGCGGGATCATCGACCCGGCAAAGGTGGTCAGGGCGGAGCTGGAAAATGCAGCCAGCATCGCCGCTATGGTGCTCACCACAGAGTCCCTGATCACTGACATCAAGGAGAAAGAGAAAGCCATGCCGCCTGCGATGCCCGAATATTAAAACAAGCTGGTTAGCAAATCGTAGCTATGGTCTTTGGGCCGTAGCTACGATTTTTATGTGTGACTCCCGTTAGGGTTAAAGCTGGCTGAGCAAAACCTGCGTATCAGTTTAAAGCTTGAGAAGCTTTTTTCGCCATTCTGCTCCTAGGTAATATATTAAAGGTTTGAGTTAAAATAAACCACCTTGTTTTCCGGAATGTGGATTTTCCCTTCTTACACACATTGTAGAGGACGAAAAATCACAATCGTAAAGAGCGAAAAAGGCGATCCTCACCATTGACCGGACCAACGATGGCCAGGTTAAGCTTCTTAGTTAGGAGCAACTGAGCGGCCACCCGCTTTAGATCTTGAGGGGTAATGGCATCGATTATCGAGGCTACCTCATCCACCGTGCGGACCTGCCCGGTAAGCAGCTCCTGACCTCCCATCCAGCCGGCAACACTCCTAGTATCCTCCATACGAAGCAGCAGGCGTCCCTTGGTCAACTCTTTAGCCTTGGTAAGCTCACGGGCGGGTACCTCATCTTTGAGGCGGGCAAGTTCCTCAAGGATGACTGCAATAGTGTCAGTAACCCGCTTTGGGTCCACCCCGGCATAGATGGTGACCGCCCCCGAGTCAAGGAAGTGGTCCACATAGCTATGGATATCGTAGGCCAGCCCTCGCCGCTCGCGAATCTCCAGATATAGGCGGCTGCTCATCCCCTCGCCCAATATCACGTTCAGGATGTCCAGATTGAACCGATCGGGGTGAGCGATAGAGAGACCCCGCACCGCCAGGCAGAGGTGAGCTTGCTCGGTGTCCCTCCGCTCAATACGGAGACGGGGTTCCTCCTGGCGGTCCTCAGCGGGAGAGGGGGGACGCAGGGTAGCTACCGCCCACTCGTCCAAGACCTCGCTCATGCGCGACAAGACCTCCTCATGGCTAATGTCACCGGCAACGCTGACCACGGTATTATTGGGCACATACTGGCGACCCAGGTAGCCCAGAAGCATCTCTCGACTCAGGGCACTCACTGTTTCCTTGCTCCCGGCAATATCACGCCCCAGGGGCTGAGCCGGCCAGACAACTTCATCGATAAGCAGACTCACCCGATGCTGGGGTGAATCCATGCTCTCATTCAGCTCCTCGATAATGACACCGCGCTCCCGCTCCATATCCTGAGCATCAAACCTGGAATTGCGGAGTATATCGACCGTCAGGTCTAACGCGAGAGGAAAGTGGGTACGAGCCACCTTGCACCAGTAAACGGTGAACTCCTTATCGGTGCCCCCATTGAGCAGGCCACCCACCCCCTCGATAGCCTCGGCAATCTCCTTCGCGGTAGCGTGGCGCTGAGTCCCCTTAAAGCAAAGGTGCTCAATGAAGTGGGAGGTTCCTGCCTCCTCCTCCCTTTCGTAGCGTGAGCCAGCGCCGATGAAGATGTTGATACACACCGCGCGGGTATGGGGCATGGCGCCGGTGATCACACGGAGCCCATTATCCAGAACACTCTTCTGATACACAGCAAACCTCAGGTAAATTCTAGCCCCCCTCCCTACCCCTGTCAACTTGTATCGGTTATCTCGTTCAGATAGAATGGTGACACCTTCCCTCCCCGCAAGAGCTTCTTTCACTCGTCATTGCGAGTGAATGCGTCGCAATCTCATCACCTCCCATCTTCCCCCGACATTGCTTCAGTCGCCTAAAGCGACCTTGCAATGACAAAAACAATAGGGAGAAGCAATGTGTCTCAAATCACCCAGACGAGTGCAATCGGTTGACTTTAAACTGCCCAATTGCTAATATGAAACAACAGCCTGAAGGGTGAGTGCGGTGATTGTGGGGAGAGCGAAAAGGCGAATTTTTCGCACAATAGCTATCTAAAGCATAGGATATGAAAGCAGAAGCAGCAGGCTTTTCAAATTACAACTGTAAAGGACGAAAAAGCGAAGAATGGAGATTGCCCAGGGCATTCACGCCATCCCGACAGAGATAGATCACCTCTTGGGCTCTTATACGCCCCAGGTCTATCTTGTGGTCGGTGGGGAGGGGGCACTCATTGACTCAGGATACGTCGATGAGGGGTCGGTCAGTTCCCGGGTAGATTATGTAAATGACTTCGCCGGACTGAAGCTCGCCTATATAGTGATCACTCATGCCCATCCCGACCATATCAGTGGGGCGGTGAGGCTCCGAGAAAAAATGGGGGCCAAGATTCTCCTTCACTCCGCGGAGCAAACCGATATCGCGGTGGATAAAGTGGTGGCGGAGGGCGATATTATCTCCCTTAATGGCATCGACCTTGAGGTCGTCCATACCCCCGGGCACAACCCGGGGCACATCTGCCTCTATATGAGAAAAGAGAGGATCATGTTCTCCGGCGACCACGTTCTGGGCCAGAGTACGACGGTGATACAGCCGCCGAAGGGAGATATGGCACAGTATATCGATTCCCTGAGGAAGCTCCTTGGTTACGATATTGACCTGATCCTCCCCGGACACGGCCCCCCGCTAAGGGAGCCGCGACGAAGGGTGGAGGAGCTGATCCAGCACCGCCTGGAGCGCGAGGAGCAGGTAATCGACGGGTTACGTCAGGGGAAGGCTACGGTAAAGGAGTTGGCGACCGAGATCTATCCCGAGCTAGCTGGCTTCCTCTATGAATTAGGCAAAGGACAGGTATACGCCCATCTGATAAAGCTGGAGAGGGAGGGGAAGGCATCCTCGCAGGGAAGTGGCGATGATGCCCGCTATAAACTAGCCCTCGAAAGAGGGAGATATGCTTAGGCTATTTCCACAAACCACTAAGGTCGAAAAAAACCATCTCGTCATCGGCGGATGCGACGCCGGGGAACTGGCCAGTGAATTTGGCACACCGCTCTATATCTTTGACGAAGCGACGCTGAGGGGTAAGTGTGCCGAGTATCGAGAGGGGTTTGCGCAGCGTTACCCCAATAGCCTGGTGATATACGCCTGTAAAGCCTTCATCAACCCGGCGCTGGCGCAGCTCTTCAAGGAAGAGGGGTTGGGGCTCGATGTGGTCTCCGCCGGGGAGCTTGCCATTGCCAAATCGGTGGGCTTCCCCATGGCGCAGGTCTACTTTAACGGCAATAACAAGTCGCGTCAGGAGCTGGAGCTGGCGATGGGGTGGGGGGTAAGACGCATTGTGGTGGACAACTCCTATGAGCTTTTCCTACTTGATGAGGTAGCTAAAGAGGCCGGGGCGAGACAGGAGATCCTCCTTCGCCTCTCCCCTGGTGTTGACCCTCATACCCATGCCCATTTAACCACCGGGGCTATCGATAGCAAGTTTGGCTTCCCCATGGCTCAGGCTGAGGAGGCGATCACCTGGGTGATGTCATCCTCTTCTTTCGAACTAATCGGGATCCACTTTCACATTGGTTCCCAGATCTTCGATCTATCGCCCTATAAGCAGGCGACAGAGATTGTACTGGATTTTGCCGCCGAGATGGGAAGTAAGCATGGCTTCAAGCTCAAAGAACTAATCACCGGGGGAGGATTGGCTATCGCTTATACTGAGGATGCCCCACCCCCCACCACCAGCGAATTTGCCGAGGCGATCACGGCCACGCTTATTGAAAAGATCGAGGCGCTTGGCCTTGAGCCACCGCGACTTATCGTGGAGCCGGGGAGGTCCATCGTGGGAGGGGCAGGGGTCGCCCTCTATACTGTCGGAGCGATAAAGGATATCGCTGGGGTGCGCAAATATGTCTCCGTAGATGGGGGCATCGCGGATAACATCCGCCCCGCCCTCTATGGAGCCAAATACGAGGCGATAGTGGCAAATAAAGTGGCGGATGAAAATTTTGAGCGGGTCACAGTGGCAGGCAAATTCTGCCAATCGGGAGATATCCTGATTCAGGACATCGATCTTCCAAAACTCGAGCCCGGAGACATCATCGCCATGCCCTGCTGTGGTGCCTACTGCCTATCCATGGCCTCAAATTACAATGCCTCGCTGAAGCCAGCCATCGTTCTGGTCAAGGATAGAAAGGCGCGCCTCATACGCCGCCGCGAGAGCTATGAGGATTTAATGAATTGCGATATTATTTGAGACCGCCCAACAAAAAGGGCCAAATTACCGCAACCAATCCTATTTTATTCAAGGTTAGATGAGTGAATCGAGCGAAAATATTTCGAACGTTTCGAACAATATGATATGAAAGTGAAAACATCAGACTTTTAATATCGCAACCGTAAAGGACGAAAAGAAAAATGTGGCAGGTAGTGGGACATGAAACGGCTGTCGCCCTTTTGGACAACAGTCTGAAGGGTGGTAATCTATCTCATGCCTATCTCTTAGTCGGTCCGCCTCACGTGGGGAAGATGACCCTGGCCTTGAATCTGGCTCAAGCCTTGAACTGCCAGGGGGACCAAAAGCCCTGCGGCACCTGCATATCATGCCAACGGATCGCCGGACTGAGACATGCCGATATCCAGGTAATCGGCCTCGATGGCAGGGTAGAGATCGGCATCGACCAGATCAGGGAGATGGAGCGCTCCGCCACCCTAAAGCCCTTCGAGGGGCGGAATCGGGTATTTATCATCGATGGGGCGGAGCACCTCTCTACCGAGGCGGCAAACTGCCTACTAAAAACGCTGGAGGAGCCACCGCCCAATGTTCAGCTAATACTGCTCGCCATAAATGAACGGCTGCTCCTGCCCACGGTGCGCTCCCGCTGTCAGAAGCTGGAGCTAAGACCGCTCCCGACTCCCGTAGTGGAACGGGCGCTTATCGAGCATTGGGAGGTAGCCCCGGAACAGGCAATGGTACTGGCACGACTCTCCTCAGGTTGCCTTGGCTGGGCAGTGAGTGCGTTCCATGATGATCATATCACTGGCGAGCGCGCGGCGCGGCTCAGTGCCCTGCTCCAGCTCACCGGCGTGGGGCGAGCGGAGCGCTTCGACTATGCCGCCCAGATTGCAAGCCAGTTCAGTAAAAATCGAGGAGCGGTCCGTGAGGTGCTCTCCCTATGGGTAAGCTGGTGGCGCGACCTCCTGCTGATCAAGGGGGGATGCCGCGATTTCATTACCAATATGGATCAAGAGGCCACGCTTTATAACGAGGCAGAAAATTATCACTTGACGGGGATCAAAGGGTTTATTGAGAAACTGCAGCAGGCTGTGGAAGCATTGGGGCAAAACGCTAATCCCCGTCTGGTGCTGGAGGTACTCATGCTTAACATTCCACAAAGGGAAGGGGGTTAGCTTACGAAGATATGCCCGAAGTAACTGGTGTACGATTCAAGCGAGCAGGGAGGGTATATTACTTCGACCCGGCAGGCATTGAGGTAAATGCCGGCGACTGGGTTGTGGTGGAGACCGGACGCGGCCCAGAGCTGGGCAGGGTGGTCATCTCACCGAAGCAGGTGCTCGCCAACGAGATAACCGAGCCCCTTAAGCCGGTGCTGCGCAAAGCAGAGGAGGAGGACCTTGGCAAACGGGTTGAATCCAGGGGTAAGGAGCGAGAGGCGTTGGAAAAGTGCCAGGAGATAAGCTCTCGACTGAACCTGCCCATGAAGTTCATCTCTGGAGAGTACAATCTCGATAGCTCCCGCCTCACCATATTCTTCACCGCCGAGGGCAGGGTGGACTTTCGCGACCTCTTAAAGGAGCTCACCGCTATCTACAAAACCCGCATCGAGCTTCGCCAGGTGGGGCCACGCGATGAGGCAAAGCTTTTAGGAGGCTATGGCAGATGCGGTCTCCCATTATGCTGCACTACTTACCTCTCCGAGTTCAACCCCGTCTCCATTAGAATGGCCAAAGAGCAAGACCTGCCCCTTAACCCGATGAAAATCTCCGGGGTCTGCGGAAGGCTACTGTGCTGCCTGAGCCACGAGAGTTCGCAATACTGCATCATGAAGGAAAAGCTGCCCCCCATTGGGCAGCGGGTGATCACCCACATGGGGGTCGCCACTGTGGTGGGCGGAAACCCGTTAAAGGAGACAGTGCTGGTCAAGCTGAAGAGCGAGGCCACCGTGGAATTGCCGGTTGAAGATGTTAAACTGGAAGGGGAAAGGCCCTCCAAGAAGAAGGGCGCTTAATCCTCATCGCTTCTCTGCTGCAAGGGAAGGAACTTTTGCCACCCGTTATGCCTTTGAATATACTCGTAGGGGACATAGTAGCCGCTAACATGCGGGGCGAAGGGCTGGCGGATGAGCCTCATATCCGCCTCTTGAGGGGTGCGTCCCGCCTTGTGATTGTTGCACCTGAGGCAAGCGCTCACCACATTCTCCCAGATGTGCCGCCCCCCCCTATGGCGCGGTATCACATGATCCAAGCTAAGTTCCCTGGTCTTCCTGCCGCAATACTGGCAGGTATATTTATCTCGCTGAAACACCTCGTGGCGGGTTAACTTCTTCTCCGGGCGAGGGCGCTTCACCAGATAAACCAGGCGGATCACCGAAGGCATGGCGATAGCATTATTGGCAGTGTGGATCACCCCTGAGTCATTATTCTCCAGCGTCTCCGCCTTGCCGCGCATGACCAGAACCACCGCCCGCCGCACCCTTGAGACATTGAGCGGCTCGTAGTTTTGATTTAGCACCAGAACCGGGGTATTCACCATAGCCTAGCGTGTCCTCCTAACCCGCTGGTTTTGCCGCTTTTCCATCTCGGTGGCAGTATGATCGCCCCTATAATCGGGAACAGTGATGCCAAAAACTGTGCTCATCTTATAGTCGATCAACCGGGAGCTTATCCTAAGCTCGATCTCATCCAGGGAAAGGCAGGTGGTGATCACCGTAGGCAGCCGCTCATTATAGCGATGGTTAATCACCTGATAGAGCTTCTCATGAGCCCAGGGGGTGCTTGCCTGCTCCCCGAAGTCATCCATGATGAGCAGGGGTGCAGTTTTCACTCTTTCAAAGAGCTCATCATAGGTTACCTTGCTATCAGGGCTGAAGGTAGAACGCAAGTGATCGAGGAAGTCGGGAACAAATACAAAAAGCACGGGCTTACCCCTTTTTAGCTGATAGTTGCCAATGGCCGCGGCGAGATGGGTCTTGCCGCAGCCGTTGGGCCCTTGAAGCACCAACCAGCCCTCCGGCTCCTCGGCAAAACTCTTTGCCAGCTTATAGACACTCCCCAGGTTATGCCGTTGCTCAGGTGTGAGGTTTGCCCGCTTTGGGTCAAAATTTTCGAAGGTCATACTACACAGTAGCTTCAGCCCCAGATCGCCGCTATTTCGCCTCAGTCGGGAGAGGCGCTCTTCCTCAGTCTCCCGCCCAGCGCACTGGCACGGGATCACCCTGGCGAAATCGGGTCGCCCCGAAGGAAGTACGGGATGAACCAAGCCGGCCCCCTTACAAAGGGGACACTCCGGCTTATCCGCCTCAGTCGATTCGCCGCTTGACCAGGTGTCCGTACCTTCCCTTGAAATATTTCTCGGTGTCCTCTTTAGAATCTCTCCCAGGCGCTCCATGCTCCTTACCCTCACTAGACCAGCGCTTCAAAATGGCCTCGATATATTTCCAACTGCGCTTATTTCTGCTCACCGCTTCCCTAAAGGCATCCTCGATCCAGGAGACGGGGTAAAGCCGCTCCGCATCCTTTAACTCCTCAGCGATCATGGGGGTGAGCATGCCGATATTCTCCTCATAAAGGGTCATGATATTGAGCTGCTCTCCGGTCTCAGGGCTTTCCCAAAAAGGCTCCTTTAGCGGTAAAGCCCCCAGTTCGATCTCCCCCCGCTCGATTTTGGCTCGTGCTTCCCGATCACCCTCGGTGTTCTGGAAGTAAAGCTGTTCAAGCTTTCCGTCCCGTTCCAAAGTCAACCGAATTATGGTGCCCCGTCTTACCGCCCCCTCCAGGCCGCTGCGAAGTGCCGCCTCAGGGCCGACACTCATCATCAACACCCTGTCGCCGAGTAGCTCTCCATAGGTAACAAATTTTGGGTAGCCCCGCTTACCGTAAAGCATCCAGAAGAGGTGAAGTGTGACCTTTAGCTCAGCGAGGTCATCTATCTTAGGGAGGAGCTGGCTAAAGAAAAGATTGGGCAGCGGGGTAAAGCGCATCCTTTGGGGGAAACCAGGAAAGGGCTTCATCCCGTCCGCTCCACTTCATAGTCGGCAAATTTCACTGTTTTCGCCAAAAAACGCAATTTTCCCTCACCCATAGGTCCATTGCGGTGCTTGGCAACTATAATGTCAGCAACACCCCTAGGGTAAGGCTTATCGCGATTCTGCTTCTCCCATTCCTGCTCGGATATATGCATATCATCGCGGTAGATGAACACCACCACATCGGCATCCTGCTCGATGGCGCCGCTCTCCCTGAGGTCGGAAAGCTGGGGGCGGTGCGAGGCTCGCCCCTCTGGAGCCCTGGAGAGCTGAGAGACGGCGATCACCGGCACATTTAGCTCACGAGCGAGCTCTTTAATGGAACGGGAGATCTCAGTGACCTCCTGAACCCGCCCCTCCCTACCATCACCCCGCACTAGTTGCAGGTAATCGACGATAATGAGGTCAATGCCCCGCTCATAGTGAAGCCGCCGCGCCTTCGATTTCATCTCCACCATCCTCAAGATGGGCGAGTCATCGATAAAGATCGGCGCTTCAGAGAGCACGCCCGTGGCCTCCATGATCCTTCGCTCCTCAGCCTCCGTCTGCTGGCCAAGGCGCAACTGTTTGGAATCGACGCCAGCTTCGCTGGCGAGGAGTCGCTGTACCAGTTGCTCCCGCGCCATCTCCACGCTGAAGATGGCTACACGGGCCTTTTGCTGCACCGCAGCGTTCCTGGCAATGCTCAGGGCGAGGCTGGTCTTGCCCGCGCTAGGCCTGGCAGCAAGCACGATCATGTCGGAGCGCCGGAGTCCGCCCAGGATATCGTCCAAGGCATGATAGCCACTATATACCACCTCCCCCTCAAAGGGACGAATCTCGCTTTCCTCAAAGTATAGGTCGAGGAGCTCACGAATCGGGACGAAATCCCAGGGACGCTGACCACGGCGTAAGCGGAACAATATGTCCTCTGCTTTACCGAGGGCGGCGTCGACATCCGGCCCCGCCTCATATCCGATGGTTTCAATCTGACCTGCGGCAATGATCAGGTGACGCATTGCAGACATGCGGTGCACTATCTGAGCGTAATGCTCAATATGCACCGAGGTGGCTACATTGGAGACGAGATGGCTCAGGTAGGCAGCCCCGCCCACCGCCTCCAACCTCTCCCGCCGCCCCAGCTCATGGGCCACAGTAACCTGATCTATGGCCTCGTTTCGCTCGTAGAGGTCAAAGCAGGCCGCATACAGCCACTGATTCTTCTCCCGGTAGAAGTCCTCAGACCTGAGGAAGGTAGCGATCTTAAAAATGGCATCGCCATCGACGAGAAGAGAGCCGATCGCCGCTTCCTCCGCCTCGATATCGTGGGGTGGCAACTTCTCGGTGGCCATGGCTAATCCTTTTCTTCCGACTTCTCTTCAGCCGTTTCTTCAGTCGTTGCTTCCGCTACCTCCCCTGCCACTTCCTCCACCTTTTCTTCCTTCTTTGGTTTGGCCTTTGGTTTGGACTTTGGTTTCGCCTTTGCTTTAGCCCTTGCCTTCGCCTGCTCTTCGGCAACGATGACCTTTAACTTAGGCACAAGGTCCCTCGTTAGCCTCACCGAAACCTCATATTCGCCCAGTTGGTGGATCGGCTCCTCAAGCTCGATCTTTCGCTTATCGATATCCTGTCCGGTGAGCCGTTGCACCTCCTCGGAGATGTCCCCGCCGGTGATCGCCCCATAGAGGCGATCCTGAGCCCCACTCTTCGCCCTAATAGTGACCGCTAACCCCTCCAGAGTCTGGGCTATGTCTGTCATCCCGGCAGTGGCTGTGAGCTGTCTGCGCTCCTCTGCGTGACGCTGCTCCTCAGCCCTCTTCAGTAAAGAAGGAGAGGCAAACTCGGCAAGCCCCTTGGGGAGGAGAAAATTCCTGCCGTAGCCATCGGCCACCTCCTTCACCTCTCCCGCCTCCCCTAGCCCGGCCACATTCTGAAGTAAAACTACCTTCATTTTTTCGCCTTTTTTAACCTTTCCCCTCGTTTCACTCTACTAATCTTGCATAACAATGAAATTGGTTATGATAGTTTCTCCTTTTTCCCTGGTGGCCATTATTATAATCCACGCCGCCGAAAATAAAAAGAGAAGATTACGGATAATATGCCCTAGAGAGAAAAGAAAAGCCGCACCAAAATGGACTTTGGTGCGGGCTTAAAACACATTAAAAGATACCGTTAACAGTGTACTATTAGCCGGTGAGCAATTCAGCGACCACATCGCTGACCTCGCGCCCATCCGCCTTGCCCTTGAGCTGTGGCATAAGCTGGGACATCACCCTGCCCTTATCGCCGGGCCCCTGAGCCCCAACCTGCTCCATCACCTGACGGGCCGCCGCCACAACCTCCTCACGGCTCATCTGTTTCGGCAGATATTCCAGGAGAGTAGCCAGTTCCGCCTCCTCCTTAGCCACCAGGTCCTGGCGATTCCCCTTAGCAAACTCGGTTATGCTTTCGCGGTGCTGCCTCACCTCCCGGGCGATGATATCGATAACACCAGCATCATCCAGGGGAGCGCCTTTAGCGATCTCGGCATTCTGCACCCCTGCCCTAACCAAACGGAGCGCCGACACCCGCGTCTTGGCACCCCCTTTTAGCGACTGTTTCAAGTCAACTGCCATCTTTTCCTGTAACGTCATCAGCGCCTTACCACCGAGCGCGCTCCACTGCTACTTCGGGCGGTCTTGCGACGTTTCGCTGCCTCTTTCCGCTTTCGCGTGGTGCATGGTTTCTCATAATACTCTCTTCGCCGAAACTCAGATAGGATACCAGCCTGCTGCACCTTCCGATTGAACCGCCTGAGAAGATTCTCGAAGTTCTCGCTCTCTTCAAGCTTTACTTCAGCCACATGATCCCCTCCTTTCCCGCCGCTAAAGCACGGCATATTCATAAATATTCTAGCCACTTACTCGCCATGTGTCAAGGGACAAAAAGGCTTCCCGGCAGTGGCATATTTTCCGCAGCCGCGTGAGCGACCAGTATCGTCTGCGCTGGGACGTTTCACTTCCGTGTTCGGGATGGGAACGGGTGGGGCCGCCCCGCTCAAACCACCGGAAAGCCATCACACATTCTAGCAGAGATATATCACGCTGTAAAGAGCGCTTAACAGTGATACTACGGAATGCTATAATAAGAAAAGAGACCGGCATAACATTGGGACATATGGCGATATCTAGAATGCGTAGATGACTAAAGAGGAAGAGGTAAAAAAGCAAACCCTCGAAATCCTTGAGTCCCGCTCCATAGAGCGGGGCAAGCTAATCCCCATCTTACAGGACATCCAGGCTAAGTTTGGCTATCTGCCCCGTGAAGCGATGCTTGAGACCGCCAATTTCCTGGATATTCCGGAAAGTGAAGTCTACTCCGTGGCCACTTTCTACAATCAGTTTCGTTTCGTGCCGCCGGGGAAGCATCAGGTAAAGGTCTGCCTGGGCACGGCCTGCCAGATAAAGGGGGGCAGGATAATTATCGAGGCATGGCAGCGGGAGCTCGCCATCAAGGTGGGGGAGACCACCGCAGACCGCGAGTTCGACCTGGATCGGGTTGCCTGCGTCGGCTGTTGCGCCATGGCACCGGTGACGGTGGTCAATGACACAGTTGAAGGCAAGGTATCGCCCACCAGGATCAAAGGAATTCTGCTCGCCTTCGACCTGGCGAAACAGAAGGCAAGCAAAAAGGTTAAAAAGGCTAAATCATCGTAAGCAATTTCTATTCTCAAGTCTGAACGAGAGAAACGAGCGAAAAGGGTGAAACAAAGCGCGGTTAAATCACCACAAGAGGCATTTGAAAGCATTCGGGAGCGAGCTCTCGTCGAGCGGGAAGCACTTTCTAACAGCCCCCGGCCCCGTATCACCATTGGCACCGCGACCTGCGGCCGAGCCGCCGGCGCCTTGGAGACCTTAAAAACCTTTAAGCAAGAACTAGCAGAGCAAAAGGTCGATGCCATCATCACCGAGGTGGGGTGCAAGGGCTATTGCTATGCCGAGCCGCTCGTGGTTATTACCAAGCCAGGCCTTCCCCCGATCTGCTACGGATATGTGACGCCGGGGATCGCCACGCGGCTCATCTCCGATTACATTCTCGGCAATGACCCCTGCCCCGAGTTTGCCCTCGGTGCCCTCGAGGAGAACGAGCTCATCCCCACCATTTTTGACCAGCCGAGGTTTCAATACGAAAAGCGAATCCTTCTGGAACGCTGCGGGGATATCGACCCCGAAGATATTAACCAGTATATCGCCAACGGCGGCTATGCGACCCTGATCAAGGCTCTGGGCATGGCGCCACAGGACGTCATCGAGGAGATCACACGCTCCGGGCTGAGGGGGCTTGGCGGCGCTGGATTCCCCGCCGGGGATAAATTGCAGGTATGCCACGACGCTCCCGGCACCGCCAGGTATGTCATCTGCAACGCCGATGAGGGCGACCCCGGCGCCTTCATGGACCGGACCATCCTGGAAAGCGACCCGCACTCCGTTATCGAGGGCATGATCATCGCTGGCTATGCCATTGGCGCAGCCAAAGGCTACATATACGTCCGTATCGAGTATCCGCTGGCGGTGGCGCGTGTTGAGACCGCCCTGAGGCAGACCGCGGAGCTGGGACTCCTCGGCGACGATATTATGGGCCACGGCTTTGGCTTCGAGATCGAGGTTATGCGGGGCTCCGGGGCATTCGTTTGTGGCGAAGCGACCGCGCTCATCGCATCGCTTGAAGGCAAGCGCGGCTGGCCACGGCACCGCCCTCCCCGCACCGCTACGGAGGGCCTGTGGGGCCAGCCAACTTTGCTCAATAATGTCAAGACACTAGCGAGCGTGCCGCCCATCATCGACCGCGGTGCGGGGTGGTTCGCAAACATCGGCACACCAGCCTCAAAGGGAACAGCCGTCTTCGCCCTGGCGGGCAAGGTGCTCAACACCGGCCTTGTAGAGGTGCCGATGGGCACGACGCTACGAAAAATCATCTTTGAGGTGGGCGGAGGCATCCCCAACGGCAGGAAATTCAAGGCAGTGCAGATTGGAGGCCCATCGGGTGGCTGTCTCCCCGATAGCCTCCTGGACCTGCCCATCGACTTCGACTCGCTCACTGAGGCGGGAGCCATGATGGGGTCTGGGGGTATGGTCATCCTCGACGAGGATAACTGTATGGTCGATACCGCGCGCTACTTCCTCGACTTCACCCGCAAGGAATCATGCGGCAAGTGCACCTTCTGCCGCCTGGGTACGGCACAGATGCTGGATATACTCGAGGACATAACCAGGGGTGAGGTAAATCCTGGCGACATCGGGCTTCTTGAGGAGCTAGCGGCCGATATCCAGGAAGGGTCGCTCTGTGGCCTGGGGAAGACAGCGCCAAACCCGATCCTGACCACCCTGCGATATTTTCATGAAGAGTATGAGGCTCATATCACAGAGCAGCGCTGTCCCGCGCTGGTGTGTCCCGAACTCATTGCCTATTACATCCTCCCTGTGAAGTGCGAGCGCTCCTGCGATGCCTGTGTCGGCTCCTGCCCGGTGGAAGCAATCTTCAGTGGCAAAAAGGGGATCAAGGTCATCGACCAGGAAAAGTGCGT
>DAOWEF010000046.1 GCA_030638665.1 Dehalococcoidia bacterium | reverse complement strand
GGTGAACGAAGAGATGCCTTCAAAGCGGGTGCAGGATATTATCGAGGGCTCTCCTTTGGTAGCCAGGGTCACCCTCTTCGATTTCTATACCGGCAAGCAGGTGCCCGCGGGAAAGAAATCCCTTGCCTTTAGAATCCTTTATCAGTCGCCCAGCCGCACCCTCACTGATGAAGAGGTGAACCGGGCCCAGCAGGAGATAGTGAGCCGTTTATCACGAAAGCTGGGCGCCACTCTCCGGCAGTAAGCCCGCGCCTGCTGCTTTTTGGGCTTGTTTGCGGTATAATACCGTCTACCCATGGGTGCTTTGCCCTTAGGGTACAAAACTGACAAAGGAGATAAGAAATATGGACGAAGCAACAAAGGCACTGCTGAAGCAAGCTGTAGGCATAACTGATGAAGACCTGGCCAAGGTATCACGGGGCATAGAGAAGATATTCTCCAATGTTCCGCAGGTGATAAAATATAAGATGGTGGCTGAGGTCACACACTCAAAGTACTGCTTCGCGGGTATCAAAGTTGGAGACAAGATTGTATTTAGCCCGTTCTTGAACCCGCAGGAGACCACGTGTCCTCTTTGCCCCAGAGCGCTTATCCCCGTACTCGTTGCTTTGCAACAGTTCTGGGAACGCACCTTGGAGCTTTTTGACCGCGGCATCGAGGGGCTTGACGACCTCAATGACACGGCTTTCGCTGGACTCGCCGGATGCCTGGACCCAGGGCTAGAACTCGGTGGCCTGGGGCACGTACAGTTTAAGCTCTACGCTGAAAAGATAGGTTAGTCAAGGCAGCTAATATTCGACGCGGTAAAAGCAGAAAAGAAAGTGAGGGCTCTGCTAAGCGCGATTCTTGTTTGGGGGAAGGCAACCGGGGGCAGGCTAGCAGGCTATTTTAGGCCTGCTAGTTCTTTTTTGAACGCTCGGTTGTGATATAATACCGCCTTCGCTACGATGCTTTGACCTTCAGATACGCACCTGGCAAGGGCTAAAAATTCCCTTTCCACTGTGATGGTGCTAAAATAAATTGATGACATCGATAGTGCTTGCCGGTGGCGAGAGCCTGAGATTTGGACGGGAGAAGGCACTGGAGGAAATGGGTGGCCGCAGCCTTATTGAACGGGTCATCGAAAGGCTTTCCCTGTTGGGAAATGAGATTATCGTGGTCACCTCATCAAGCAACCAGCTCCCCGACCTTGGAGTAAAAATGGTGATCGACAGCTACCAGGGGAAAGGCAACCTGGTGGGTATCTATTCCGGCCTCAAAGACGCGGCATCCTCCCATGCCCTCGTGGTCGGCTGCGACATGCCCTTCCTGAATGTCGCCCTGCTCCGCCATCTCACGACGCTCTCCCCCGGCTTCGATGTCGTCATCCCTAAAGTCGCTGATGAGTTAGAGCCGCTCCACGCCGTCTATTCCAAGAACTGTTTGGCACCCATCGAAGCCACGCTTGGTGAAGGTAAGCGCAGAATCGTCGATTTCTTTCCTACGGTAAGGGTGCGATACGTTGAGAAAGCGGAGATCGAAAGATTCGACCCCCAGCACTTAAGCTTTTTCAATATCAACTCTGAAGCCGATCTGGAACGGGCAAGGATGCTCCTAGAAAGAGAAGCCCCATGATCAGCGTAGAAGAAGCCCTGGAGAAGGTCCTCAGCTATGTCCCGGTGCTTGATGGTGAGGAGAAACCCATCCTTCAGTGCCTGGGGCAGGTGCTCAATGAGGACGTATACTCTGCCATCGATGTCCCCCCGCGGGACAACTCCGCCATGGATGGCTATGCTGTAAGGGCAGAGGATGTGGTTGGCGCCACTCCCTCGTCACCCGTCTTCCTAGATGTTATCGGCGAGGTCAAGGCAGGCGACATACCGAAAGAGGAGGTTGGGGCACTCACTGCGCTGCGCATCATGACCGGGGCACCGCTCCCCCGAGGCGCCGATAGCGTGGTGCAATTCGAGAACACCGACGAGGCCCTGCGCCATGAGCACCCCCCCTTCCAGATCGGCATATTCAACCGGGTGACAAAAGGACAAAACGTGCGCCGTGCCGGCGAGGACATCGCTCGCGGACAGTTGGTCCTAAAAAGGGGGACGGTGCTTCGCCCCGCGGAGATCGGGGTGCTTGCCTCACTGGGGAAGGAAACCACCTGGGTGATTCGCCGCCCCGTGGTCGCTATCATCGCCACCGGCGACGAGCTGGCAGCTCTGGGCCAGCCTCTCCCCGAGGGGAAGATCTATAACAGCAATAGCTTCAGCGCCGCGGCACAGGTGCAGCGCTATGGGGGCATCCCCCAGGTTCTGGGCATCGCCAGGGATCGCGTTAAGGACATCAAGGACAAGATAAAAGAGGCTCTCTCCGCCGATATACTGCTCACCTCGGGAGGGGTCTCCATGGGGAACTACGACCTGGTGAAGGATGTGCTGGCAAAGCAGGGGGAGGTTTCCTTCTGGACAGTGAGGATGAAGCCGGGAAAGCCCCTGGCTTTCGGCATAATCAAGGGGGTGCCCCATCTGGGGCTGCCGGGAAATCCGGTGAGTTCCATGATCACCTTCGAGCTCTTCGCCCGACCCGCTATCCTTAAGATGATGGGGAAAAAGAATCTCTCCAAACCCACGATCGAAGCGATCCTCGAGGGACGTATTAAAAACACCGATGGTCGCCGCATCTTCGCCCGGGCAATAGTAAGCAGTGAGGGCGATCGCTACCTTGCCCGCATCGCCGGGCCCCAGGGCTCGGGAGTCCTCACCTCCATGTCCCGCGCCAACGGGCTAGTGATTGTCCCCGAGGATGTGGAGGCAGTCGAAGAAGGGGAGACAGTCAAAGTGCTCATGCTTGACTGGAGCGAGGAATAACTACACCAAAACGATAAAAAGGATGCCAGGAAAGAGAGGTCGAAAAAATGCTTCCTATCGTTTCTATAGTGGGTCAGGCAAAGTCCGGCAAGACCATGCTGGTGGAGCGCCTCATCGCTGAGTTCAAGAAGCGGGGATACCGCGTTGCCGCGGTGAAGCATGCCCGCGAGGACTTCGAGATGGATAAGCCAGGGAAAGACACCTGGCGCTACGCCGAGGCGGGAAGCGACGCAGTGGCCATCAGCGCGCCGCAGAAGATGGCCCTGATCAAACCTCAGGACAACAATGACTCCATTGAGGGGGTATTACGCCTGCTCGGCGAGGATTTTGACATCGTGCTCGTCGAAGGATTTCACCAGGCGCATGTACCCAAGATCGAGGTGCACCGCAGGGAACTAAAAAAAGGTCTCCGCTGTACCCCCGAGGAAATTAATGCCATCGTCACCGACGAGACCCTTGAGGTTGACCGCCCCCAGTTCTCCCCTGATGATATATCAGGGATCGCCGACTTTATAAAGGAGCGGATCATCGGTAATAGGGAAGATGAGACGGTGCTCTTCATAAACGGCTCTCTGGTCACACTCAATCACTTCGCCAAGCAAATCATCGCCAATGCCCTGTTGGGCATGGTATCGACGCTTAAGGGAGTGACTGAGGTAAAGAGCCTTGAGATCGCGGTGCGAAAGAAGGTCGCTTAAGATTCTATCCGGAAGCGGCTGTAGACTCCGCTGTACTCCGACCAGTCCACCTGAACCCGTTTCACCCCCGCCACTCTCGGTCCCACCTCCAGATGCCTTAAGAGCTGCTCCAATTTATCTCGATCTCCCTCAGCAATCACCTCCACCGCCCGCTCACGAGAGAGGTTTCTTACATAGCCAGTGAGCCCCAGTTCCTGGGCGCGGCGCAGTACAAAATGGCGAAAGTTCACCCCATGAACAAAACCATATATTACAGCGTGGAGAGCTACCCGTTGCGTCATCCCTCAACCTTTTTATATTGCCAGGGAGCGGGGCCTCACCCCATCCAGCCTCTCCAGCCCATGCTCTCGGGCGAGGTTCACCGCCTCCAAAAACTCCTCCCTTCGCAGAGGGCGGGAAAGGGCGGGGATCTTAAAGGCGCGACGAGCGGGGTAATACTGTGCCATTACGTTCAGATAGGTATCTCGTGAGATCTCCTCGGCGATGAAACGCACCACTCCCTCGGTTCCCGCCATCCCGTTGGGTAAGACGAGGTGCCGAATAAGGAGGCCTCGCCTGGCCACACCTCGCTCGTCTATCTGGAGGTCGCCAACCTGGCGATGCATCTCCTTTACCGCCGCATGATTCACTGCAGGGTAGTCCTTGACCCCGGAAAACCTGCGGGCATTTCGCTCATCGGAATACTTCATATCGGGCATGTAAATATCGACAATGCCATCGAGCAGCTCAAGGGTTTCCACTGACTCGTAGCCACCACAGTTGTAGACGACAGGAATGGAGAGACCCAATCCCGCAGCGACCACGAGCGCCTCTAATATCTGCGGGACGACATGGGTGGGGGTGACCAGGTTTATGTTGTGGCAGCCCCGCTCCTGGAGGTCGAGCATCATCTTTGCCATCTCACCCTTGGTGGCTACCCTTCCCTCGCCCAACTGGCTTATGGAGTAGTTCTGGCAGAACATGCATCTCAGGTTGCAGTAGGTGAAGAAGATAGTCCCTGAGCCGTGGAGGCCTACCAGTGGCGCTTCCTCGCCAAAGTGAGGCCCATGACTTGAGACCACCGCCCCTGAGGCGACACGACACATGCCCGTCTCCCCGCTGAGGCGATCCACCCGACAACGGCGGGGGCAAAGCTGACAATCCTTCAGTATGGCGCGGGCCCGCGCCACCCGCTCCTCAAGCTCCCCACTACGATAAAGCTCCTGGTAGGCGACCATTATCCCTCTTCTTCGTTCTCCACCTTTCTCTCACTCTCACCCTCCCCTTTCTCTTTCTTCCCCCTCTTGATCACCTCAACGGTCGCTGGGGGTTGAAATACTGCAGTGGTGGGTGCCTTCTTAGCATCCTTCTTAGGCTTTTTACTCTCCCGATGCCGGAAATCTCGCCTGCCCATCTCGCTACCTCCGTATAAAAAGCTTACCAGAAGACGGTTATCTTGACAAGGCAGGCTGGTTATTGATACAATCCACGATTGAACGCCTCATGTTTTGGCCCCGTAGTGTAGCGGCCTAACACACCGCCCTGTCAAGGCGGAGATCGTGGGTTCGAATCCCATCGGGGCCGTTTTTTAAACATTGCGACACCAGGAGGAAGTCTTCATTATGGTCTATAAAATCCGGCCTTCAAGTGGTAGGTCTTACCGAGCAGTACGAAAAAGGAGGACCGTTTAATGGTCATGAATGAGATAATCGCCGCAGCGAGAAAAGAGGACAGGACATCCCTCACCGAACTGGAATCGAAACAAATCCTGAAGGAGGTGGGGATAAATACCACCGAGATAGAGCTTGCCCGCTCCAGGGAGGAGGCGGTCGCCCACTCCCAGGAGCTCGGCTTCCCGGTGGTCCTAAAAATAGTCTCTCCCGATATCCTGCACAAAACCGATGTCGGAGGGGTCAAACTGAGCCTTAATAACAAGGAAGATGTGGGTAATGCCTATGATGAGATCATCTCCGCAATAAAAAAGCACCAGCCTTCAGCGAAGATACAGGGGGTCTCGGTGCAGCCTATGGCAAGACCAGCCACAGAGGTGATCATTGGCATGAGCAAGGACCCTCAGTTTGGGCCGGTGCTCATGTTCGGGCTGGGCGGTATCCTGGTGGAGGTACTCAAGGATATTTCCTTCAGGATCGTCCCGCTAACCATGAGGGATGCCAATGAGATGATCAGGGAGATAAAGGGGTACCCCATCCTTGAGGGCTATAGAGGTCAGGAGCCAGCTAATATCGCGGTCCTGGAGCAGATGCTGCTCAAGGTCTCCGAGTTTGTGGATAGCAAGCCTGAGATAAAGGAGCTGGATATCAACCCCATCTTTGCCTACCGCGATAGTGCCCTGGCTATCGATGCCCGGGTGATCCTTGAACCTTGAGGGGGCCCAGTTGAAAGACATCGTTGGGCAGCTTGATCGGGCGTTTAACCCACGCTCTGTGGCGGTGGTGGGCGACAAGATGGAGATGGGCTATATGTGGCTGAGGAGCCTGGCCAACTTTCAGGGAAGGGTCTACTCGGTTCAAATCGATGAGAAAGAGCTACAGGGCATCGCGGCGCTGGGGGTGAAAAATTACTCCAGCCTGCTGGATATCCCGGACGAGGTGGACTACGTCATCGTTGCTGTGCCCCGCGCCGTAGCCCCAAAGATCGTGCAGCACTGCATCCAGAAGCAGGTTGGCGGGGTGATGCTCTTCACCTCAGGGTTCGCCGAGTCGAACACCAACGAGGGGATCAGACTCCAAGAGAAAATTACCGAGATGGCCCGCGAGGCTAACCTCAACCTCATTGGGCCGAATTGCGTGGGCATCTTCAATCCAAAGATCGGGCTCAGGCATACCACCGACCAGTACTGGGGCGATGGCGGCAATGTAGGGTTCATCTCCCAGAGCGGCACCCATGCCACCTTCTTCACCCTGGTGGGAGAGGTCAATGGGATCAGGATCTCTAAGTCAGTAAGCTATGGAAACGCCGCGGTACTGGATGCCACTGACTATCTGGAGTATCTGGGTGAGGATAAGGATACCAATATAATCGGCATGTATATCGAGGGGGTAGAGAACGGGAGACGATTCTTTTCCTGCTTAAGGGAGATCGCCCGGCGTAAGCCGGTGCTCATCTGGAAGGGGGGAGGGACCGATGAGGGAACCAGAGCCACAGCTTCACACACTGCCTCTTTAGCCGGGCCACCGCTGCTTTGGGATGCCCTGATTAAACAATGCGGGGCGATCAAAGTAGATAACCTCGATGAAATGGTCGACACGATACAGGCATTGCTCTACGCCAAGCCGACCACCGGGAACAGGGTGGGGCTGGCCGCTATGACCGGAGGTCACTCTGTGGTGATCACCGATGCCTTTGCCAGGGCAGGATTTGAGGTCCCGCTGCTCACCGAGCGGTCCTACCGGGAATTTGCCTCCTTCTTCAATACCATCGGCTCAAGCTACCAAAACCCACTCGATATGAGCTCCAATCTCCCCCATCTAGATCGCATTATAAGGTGTCTCGATATACTCAATGATGATGAGATGATCGACGTCATAGTCCTGGATCTCCCGGTAGTTTTCCTGACGCGCATCTCATGGCACATCTCCGGGTTTTTCGACGATCTGATCGATGCCATCGCTGAATACAAGGAAAGGTCGGGTAAGCCGTTGCTCGCCATCCTAATCTCCGCCCATGCGGAGAGCGAGGCCATTGAGGCCAGAAAGAAACTGGTGGCGAGGGGCATCCCCAGCTTCCCCAGCTTCGAGAGGGGGGCTAACGCCCTAGCCAAAGTGGTGGCTTACTACAAAAGCACCGCCCTACAATAATGTTTTTTTTCACAAAGTATGCTAATATAGGACGGCTTAAAAGGAGGAACTGGATGGCAGGAATAACGTCTTACGGGGCTTATATTCCAATTTATCGACTGAGCCGGGAGACTATTAATGGAGTTTGGGGAGGAACAGGAAAGGGTGAGAAAGCGGTAGCCAATGCCGATGAAGATAGTTTGACGATGGGTGTGGAGGCGGCTAGAGATTGTATTAAAGGCGTTGAGAAGGATTCTATTGACGCTTTATATTTCGCTTCCACCACCCCCCCTTACAAGGAAAAGCAATCGGCCAGCATCATGGCCGCGGCGTGCGATCTAAAAGAGGACATCGTCACCGTTGACCTCACCGATTCGATAAGGTCGGCGACCATCGCCATAATGATGGCCCTGGATGCGGTTAAAGCCGGCTCCGCCAGGCAGGTTCTGGTAGTCGCTGCCGATACCCGACTGGGGCCGCCGGATACCGCCTTCGAGTCCCTCTTCGGGGACGGCGCCGCTGCTTTCCTCATCGGGAATGAAGGAGTCGCCGTGGAGATCGAGGGCAGCACCTGCCTCGCCAGCGAGTTCGTGGACTACTGGAGGCTGGAATACGACAAGATAATCCGCTCCTGGGAAGACCGCTTTATTCGTGAGGAAAGCTATGTGCCTTACGTTGAAAAAGCGGTCTCTGCCCTGCTCAAGAAGCAAAATATGACTGCCAAGGATTTTTCCAAAGCAGTTATCTATTCCCCGGATAGGAGGATGCAACCAGCTATCGTGAAGAGCCTGGGCCTGGACCCCAAAGAACAGGTTCAGGGCCTGCTATTCGACACGGTGGGCCACACCGGGACTGCCCTAGTCCCGATGGTCCTGGTAAGCGCTCTGGAAGAGGCTAAAGCAGGAGATAGAATACTAGTTGTTAATTACGGCGACGGAGCTGACGCTCACGCCCTACGCGTTACCGAGGAGATTGGGAAGCTAAAAGACCGCAGGGGGATTAAAGGCTACCTGGCATTCAAGATACAACTGGCGAACTATGGTAAGTATATGAGGTTCCGCGACCTCATGGAGTGGGAGCATGATCTCTTCATGGAACGGAGAATGGCGCTGCCGGAGGTATGGCGCCGCCGCAACTTCTATTTTAGATTCTACGGGGTTAAATGCACTAAGTGTGGCCGTATCATGGTCCCGCCACCAAACGTTTGCATCTATTGCCAGGCCGATGAGAAATACTTCGAAGAGGTACCCCTATCGGATAAGCAAGGGAAGCTGGTGACCTATAGCATGGATGTTCGATCGCGGGCCCTCGATCCGCCGAATGTCCTGGCTGCGGTTAATTTCGACGGCGGAGGGAGGTTCTTCAGCCAGATGACAGATCGAGACCCGGATAAGATTGAGATCGGGATGACCATGGAGCTCACTTTCCGTCGAATCCATGACGCCCTGGGAATACACAACTACTTCTGGAAATGCCGGCCGGTAAGAGGGTAACTGAAAAGGAGACCAATATATGAGAGAGAGCATTAAGGATAAAGTCGCAATCGTAGGGATGGGATGCACCCAGTTCGGGGAGCGTTGGGATGCCGACGTGGAGGACCTGATCAAAGAAGCTACCACTGAGGCTCTTGAGGATGCCGGTATCGACATCAAGGATATTCAAGCAGGATGGGTAGGCACCGGTCGTGGCTCACAGCAGGTGCCGATGGGTCCCCCCAGTGCGATCATCGCCTCATCAGCCCTGCAAACGCAGTACATCCCGTTTACCCGGGTGGAGAATCTCTGCTGCGCCGGACAGGAGGCGCTAAGGGCGGCCGCTTTCGGTATCGCCTCTAAGTGCTACGATTGCGTACTGGCTATAGGGGTGGAGAAACTCAAAGATACCGGCTACGGAGGGCTTGGCGAGATGTATCCGGGAAAGTGGGAGCCGCTATACGGAGCCCTGAGCACCCCGCCGGGGAGATATGCAATGGCAGCCACGGCCTATTTTTCCAAATTCGGTCTCTCCCCGCAGGAGGGCAAGACAATACTGGCGGAGATCTCGGTAAAGAGCCACTATTACGGCGCACGAAACCCCAAATCCCATTTGAAAAGGGAGATTACCGTAGAGGAAGCGGTAAATGCGCCGATGATCTGCTGGCCACTGGGGCTCTACGACTGCTGCGGCGTGACCGATGGCGCCTCGGCAGCGGTCCTCGTACCCGCAGAGGATGCTAAAAAGTATCGCGATGATTATGTCACCATCAAGGGCTTCGCCATAGCTACCGGAGCGGGATGGGGCAAGGAGAACGAGGATTACGACTTTACCTACTGGGCAGAGACCAGGGAAGCGGCAAAGGTGGTCTATGCCGAAGCCGGTATAAAAGACCCGCGTAAAGAGCTACAGTTGGTGGAGCTCCATGACTGCTTCTCTATCGCCGAGCTCATCGCCACCGAATCCATGTTCCTCTGCGAACATGGCAAGTTCCGCGAGGAATTCACCGAAAAGCGGGCATATTATCACGATGGAGAGATGCCGGTCGACGTCAGCGGAGGCTTAAAATCCTTCGGGCATCCCATCGGGGCAAGCGGGGCCCGTGAGGTCTACGAGATATATAAGCAGATTCAGGGGAAGGTCGAGGAGCCCTCCCGCCAGATAAAGAACATAGAAATAGGATTGGCCCATAATCAAGGGGGGCATCCGGGGCGATTTGTCACCGGCATTGCCATCATCGGCGCCCCTTAATATCTTTTATAGAATCCAATAGGAGGTGAACCATGAAAAAGGTTCGAGTAGGATCTGGCTCATCGGGTTGGCCCGACTTTAAGGACGGCGCCCTGGACGTGGCGCAGAACGGTGATATCGATTATATCTCTTTCGACCACCTGGCAGAACTCACCATGGCCATCCTGCAGAGCCAGTACGCCAAGGACCAGATGCGCGGCTACATCCCCGAGGTCATCCCCCTGATGAGAGGGCTGCTGCCTATCTGGAAGGAGAAGGACAAGCACTTCAAGATGTGCAACAATGGCGGCGGGGCTAACCCTCCCGAGTGTGCCAACCAGGTGCTAAAGATCGCTCAGGAATTGGAGCTGGGCGGCTTCAAGATCGGGGTGATCACCGGCGACACCATACCACTGAGCCGAGTAGATGAATTGCGAAAACAGGGGTGGAAATTCAAGAACGCAGACACCGGCGAGGAGGACATCGGCACTGTGCGGGACAGGCTGCTCGCTGCCTATGCATATACCGGCGCCGATGAGATCATCGAGGCCTACGAACAGGGCGCCGACCTGGTGATCGGCGGACGGCTGTCCGACAATTCCCTCTATTGCGGCAATTTCATGCATCCACTGGGCTGGAAGTTCAGCGATGAGTACTGGGACCGCATCGGCTCCGCGGTGTGCGTCGGACACTTGCTGGAGTGCAGCAGCTGGAGCGCCGGTACCTGTTCCAATCTGTGGGAGGAGATCGACTACCCCAAGGGTAATCCCGGCTTCCCCATCGCCGAGATGGATGAGAACGGCGATTGCATAATAAGTAAGACCGAAACATCGGGCGGCGCCATCCGGGTGCAAACGCTCAAGGAACACCTGGTATATGAGGTCCACGACCCCGAGAACTATCTTATGCCCGACGGTATCTGCGACCTCACCCAGATAAAGCTGGAGCAGGTGGGCAAAGACGCGGTGAAGATAAGCAGGTACGGCGATAAGCCACGAGGGAAACCACGACCGGAGAACCTTAAGTTCTGCCTCGCCTACAACGACGGCTTCATCGCCGAGGAGATCACGATAGTCTGCGGCCCTAAGGTCTTCCAACAGGCGGAAAAGGCTCATGAATTCGTCAAGAGAAGGCTGGATTACCTCGGCCTGAAGCCCAGGGAGATGCTGTGGTCACTTATCGGCTGGGACTCCCTCTGCGGCCCAACCGTAGGCTCGCCCCCACCGGATTACGACCCGCCAGAGCTGGGGATCAGAATAGCATTCAAGTGTGACACCGAGGCGGAAGCCCGGGCGTGCCGCACCGAGTGCGGCCACCTTTGCTGGGCATCGCTTGGCGTGGGCGCCGGTTTCACCCAACCCCCCCGAATCAGGCCGGTATTCGCCCTGTGGCCTACCTTGATACCCAGAGAGGCTGTGCCCCTGGAACTGGAGATAAAGGAGACTAAGTGATGGCAAAGAAAAGGATTAAGCTAATCGATATCTGCTATTACCGCTCCGGGGACAAGGGCGACATCTCTAATATCGGCCTGATGGCCAAGACTGAGAAAGCCTACGAGATCATAAAAAGGGAAGTCACCCCAGAGCGGATCAAGTCGCACTTCAAGGGTTGGGTCAAGGGAGACGTGATCATATACCCGATGGACAATCTTCAATCGCTGGAGATCATGTTGTATAAGGCGCTGGGGGGCGGGGCCACCAAGACCCTGCGCATCGACCAGACAGGCAAGGCCATGGGCAATGCCCTGGTGAAGATGGAAATAGAGGTGGACGAGAGCGATCTTTAGCCTCGTCTGAACTTGAATACAAAAAAAGGAGGGGATTAATGCCTCTTGAAGGGCCAGAGGTCCTTCTATATGAGAAGAAGGATCATATCGTAACTATTACTATCAACCGTCCGGAGCGGATGAACGCCCTCACCCTTGAGCTATACGACCGCCTGGACCAGGCGTGGGAGCAGTTCAATGGTGACGATGATGCCTTCGTTGCCATCTGGACTGCGGCCGGCGACCGCTCCTTCTGCGTTGGAATGGATCTCAAAGAGCAGGCAGAGCGGGTAGCCAAGGATCCCTCTTTTGATATTGTAAAGCTGAAGCCCGGGGTGCTGGTCGGCACCGTGGGCACCCCCTACGGGCACAATGTGACCAAGCCGATTGTTGGCGCCATCAATGGGGTGGCCACCGCCGCCGGCTTTCAGTTCACTATGATGTGCGACCTGAGGGTTGCCGCTGAGCACGCCCGGTTTGGGGTGGGCGAGGTAAAGGTGGGACGCGGTACGCCTTGGGCGGTCCCCGTGCTGTGGCAGATGCCACTGCCAATGGCTTTTGAGGTGCTTCTGATGGGCGACCTGGTACCGGCGCAGCGGCTTTATGACGTCGGCTGGATCAATAGGGTTGTCCCCCTGGAGCAGCTCATGCCCACGGCGATGCAGCTGGCCACTGTCCTCGTCGAGAATGCCCCGCTCTCAGTGCGGGCGGCAAAAGAGGCGCTCTACAAGGCCATGGACGTTGGCCGGCAGGCGGGGCTGGATGCGGCCAAGCTCATCTATAGGAAGGTCTATGCCAGCGAAGATGCGGTGGAAGGCCCGAAGGCCTTTGCCGAGAAAAGAAAACCTGTCTGGAAGGGCAGATAAAGCTTTCCCCTCTAAGCATATCAGGAGGAACCATGGATTTTAGTTTCACCCAAGAGCAGGAAATGTGGCGTACGATGCTGCAGGACTTCACCGAGAAGGAGGCAGGTCGGGAATATACTCGGGACTGCGACCTGGAGAAACGGTTTCCGCAGGAACTGTGGGACGCCGGTGTAAAGCAGGGTTTTTTGGGCCTGCTGATCCCGGAAGAGTACGGCGGTATGGGCAGCGATGCCATCATGTACGCCATATTCATGGAGTGCCTTGCTAAATATAGCTACGAGATGGCCTCTATATTCAGCGTGCCCATGTTCTGTGCGATGAATATCGTGGAGCATGGCACCCAGGAACAGAAGGACCGCTATTTGCCCCCGTTTATTAAAGGGGAGCAGCGGTTCTCCATCGCCATAACCGAGCCTGAAGCCGGCTCGGATGCTTCCGCCGTCGCCTGCATGGCCGAGGATAAAGGGGATCACTTCCTGCTCAACGGACAGAAGCAGTTCTCCACCGCAGCTCACCTTCCGGGCAACATCATTATGATGGCGGTGAGAACCGATAATGAGGCAGTCCCCGCCCGTAATGGGATCAGCGTGCTGTTAGTCCCCAATGACGCTCCCGGCGTCGAGTGCAAACGGCTGCCGCTCATCGTCAGGCGGGCGGTAGGTACTTGCTCAATATTCTGCGGCGACGCCAAGATCCCCAAGGAGAACCTCATCGGAGAGCTCAACGAGGGGTGGAAGGTCCTCATCGGACACCTAGAGCTGGAGCGGCTGGCCGGGTCAGCACCCAATGTGGGGGAGGCCCAATGTTGCCTGGATGATGCTGTAGAATATGCCAAGACGCGGGTCCAGTTCGGCAGGCCCATCGGTAAGCAACAGGGAATCAGCCACATGCTGGCCGACCTGCAGGCGCAGCTGGATGCCGTACGCCTGCTGGTCTACCGCTCGGCATGGATGATCACCCAGAAGATTCCCTGCCGCAAAGAGGTATCCATGGCCAAACTGATGGCCGGCGAGGTCTTCTACGCTATCGCCACCGCCGCGATGCAGACCTTCGGGGGCTATGCCTTCCTACCGGAGTCTGATATAGAGCGCCACTGGCGGATTGCAAAACTGTTCACCATCGGCGGAGGGACCTCCCAGATCCAGCGGCTGATCATCGCCCGCGAGATGGGGTTATAGAAACCTCACAAGCATTCCGAAAGTTTCGAAAGGTTCGAAAAGTCCCGATACCGGGTAATGTAAGGCATACCTCATAATCCAATGCATGCCTTATGTGCGTTAGTTGCCACATGTATTTAACTGGGATACTTGATCGACCATCTCTGCCAGGCATATGATCTCGATCCTCTCACCAAGTTTGGCCCTTCTCAGAACTTTTTCCAGCGGAGAAGGTGTCTCTGGTTAATCAATGAGAGCCACCAGCTCAAATGAACTAGATGTAACTGAGGACGTACATGAGCGATATCGGTGCATCAGCAACAAACAAAGGTTTTGAACACAAGTGGCTGATTCTAACGGCGGTAATGCTGGGCACCTTTATGGCGCCCCTCGATGGCAGCATTGTCAACACTGTCCTTCCCGACATTACCAGGTTCTTCAACACCGAGATCTCCATAGCTCAATGGGTGCCGGCCGTCTACCTGTTGACCATTAGCTGCCTCATCCTGCTGTATGGCCGACTGGGGGACATGGTCGGTTATAAAAGGATTTTTCTCTACGGCCTGGCTGCATTCACCGTGGCCTCTATTCTATGCGGTTTCTCGCAGAGCATCTGGATGCTAATCGCATTTAGAGCGCTGCAGGGGCTTGCCGCAGGCATGATGATGGCCGTAGGCTTTGCCATCGTTACAGCGGCCTTCCCTCCAACCGAGCGGGGCAAAGCTATGGGCATCTATGCTATTAGCATCGCCGTGGCCCTGGGCCTCGGACCTACCCTTGGCGGTCTAATTGCCGAACACCTGAGTTGGCGCTACGTCTTCTTCGTCAATGTCCCCATCGGGATCGCCGCTGTAGTATGGGGCTACCGCATCATACCCCGTGGCACCACGAATCCAGGACAGCGCCTTGATTTGGCCGGGGCTCTGATAGCCTTTGTCTTTCTGACCACCTTGATCCTCTACGCCAATAGAGGTGAGAACTGGGGATGGCTATCGCCCGGGTCCATTAGCTTGCTGGTAGTCGCGTTACTCTCCGGCATATCCTTTGTCTGGCAAGAGAGAAGGACGGCACAGCCCATGCTCAACTTAGCACTGTTCCACAACCGCGTATTTAGCTTCGCCAATTTGAGCGCACTTCTCAGCTTTATGTCATTATATGCTCTGGTCTTCCTGACACCTTTCTACTTAGTCTTCGTACTGCAGTACAGTATACTTAAAGTAGGATTAGTAATGGCTGCTTCGCCCATAGCTACTATGTTTGTAGGACCTCTAAGCGGTGCACTCTCAGATCGCGTTGGTACCAGGGGCTTAGCCTTCTGTGGCATGTGTATCTGTACCTTAGGCCTATTCTTCATGAGTGGCTTGAATGACACTGCTGACAGCTTTGATATCATCTGGCGTCTAACTATTGTTGGCCTGGGGATGGGTATGTTCCAGAGCCCAAACAACAGCGCCGTCATGGGGAGCGTTCCTCCATGGCACCTCGGTATTTCCTCGGGGATATTGGCCGCTATGCGTAATGTGGGCATGGTGCTGGGAATCGCTGTCGCCAGTGCTGTGCTGTATCATGTGGCTCCTATCGCGCTGTCGGGGCAACCGGGTTCCTTTACC
>DAOWEF010000040.1 GCA_030638665.1 Dehalococcoidia bacterium | reverse complement strand
TCGGGGGACTCCCCTTAGATTAGCACATCTCCTTCAGCGCTTCAATGAGGGCGTCGGTGTGCTCCGGCCTGCCCACGCTGATGCGAAGCGAGTTCCTCAGCAGCGGGGTGTCGAAATAGCGCAGGAAGATGCCCTTTTTCTGCAGCCCCTCATGAATCACCCTGGCATTCCCTTTAACCACGGCGCAAAGTATGAAATTCGCCTGGGAGGGGAATGGCTTGAGAAACTTGAGCTCTCCAAGTTTTTGGAAAAGCCGCTCCCGCTCGGAGATGATTTTTTGCACTGTATCCTGGAGATATTCGATGTCGGCAAGCGACTCCTGGAGCGCAACCTGAGCTGCCAGGTTTATGTTATACGGCTGCTTGATCTTGAGAAGCTGTTCCGCGATCAGGGCAGGAAAAATTCCATAGCCAATGCGCAGCCCGGCGAGCCCCGCCCATTTGCTGAAGCTGCGCAACACGATCAGGTTTTCATACCTGGGAACCAGGGGGGCGACGGTGGTCCCACTAAATTCATAATATGCCTCATCGATCACCACCACCTTGCCCAGCTTAACCAGCTCCAGGATATCGCGCTGGGGGGTGATATTGCCTGTGGGATTATTTGGCGAGGCGATGAATATAATCTTGGTTTTTTCATTCTTTTCGCCCACTGCCTCTTTTATCCCGGCGATGTCGATGGTATAGGATTTGTCGCGGGGAACATCGATAACCTTACCGCCGCAGATCTCGGTGCAGAAGGGGTACATGCCGAAGGTAGGAACGCAGTTGATCACCCCATCGCCGGGCTCAAGGAAGAGGCGCAGGATAAGGTCGATGAGCTCATCGCTGCCGGCGCCGGCCACAATGTGCGCGGCTTCCATCCCCACATATCCCGCCAATGCTTTTCGCAGTTCACGCTGCTCCGGGTCGGGGTAGATGTGGTAAAAGGGGTAACCGGCAAGGGCGCGTCCCACCTTTGGCGAGCAGCCATATGGGTTCTCGTTGCCATCGAGCTTTATCACCCCCTCGATAGGGACACCAGCCCGCTCGCTGAGCACCTCAGGGGGTATGATGGGCTGGTATGCCTTGAGTCCCAACAGGTCGCCCCGCATCATTTTTTCGATCTCCCCACCTTGCCCCCTCCACCTTTCGATATCGCCCATCATTTACCACCCTTCTTCAGCCTTAGCTCCGCGGCTCGGGCGTGGGCGGTGAGCCCCTCCGCCCTGGCGATGGTAGCCGCCGCAGGACCCAGCGCCTCCACATCCCCGTCGCTCAAGGAAACGACGCTGGTGAGCTTGAGGAAATCGCCCACGCCGAGGGACGAGCTGAAGCGGGCAGTTCCTCCGGTGGGCATCACATGGCTTGGCCCGGCAACGTAGTCGCCCAGCACCTCGGGGGAGTTTTCGCCGATAAAGATAGCCCCGGCATGGCGAATCTTTTCTATGTATGAGGAGGCATCGCGTACCATCAAGGAGAGGTGCTCCGGGGCATAGAGGTTAATTAGCTCAATAGCCTGCTCCATATCGGCGACCACGATTATCCGCCCCCGTTCCTCCAGCGAGCGGCGGGCAATCTGGGCTCGCTCCAGCCCTTCAAGCTGGCGCGCCACCTCTCTATCGACCTCCTGGGCCAGCCTGGAGGAGGTGGTGATCAGTATCGCGATGGCCAGCAAATCGTGCTCAGCCTGTGCCAGGAGGTCGGCAGCGCAATGGGCAGGTGTGGCGGAATCATCCGCTAATATCACCGTCTCGGTGGGGCCGTAAAGGCCATCTATAGCGACCGCACCGTAGACCATACGCTTTGCAAGGGTTACGAAAAGGCCGCCGGGGCCGCAGACTTTATCCACTCTGGGGATGGACTCGGTGCCATAGGCGAGGGCGGCGATCGCTTGAGCGCCCCCTACCTTGAAAACGCGGTCCACACCGGCGATGTCCGCCGCCACCAGCGTAGCCGGGGGAACCTCGCCTCCCTCTCCGGGAGGAGTGGTCAGGATGGTCTCCCCTACCCCTGCGACCCGGGCTGGGATCGCCGTCATCAGCACCGTCGACGGGTAGCAGGCAGTGCCCCCGGGCACATAGATGCCCACTCTTTCCAGGGGGCGAACGATCTGCCCTAGCCCGCCCTCCATGAATTCCTTGAGGCTGTGGTCAAGCTGAGCCTGGTGAAAGGAGCGCACCCGCTCAGCAGTGATATTAAGCGCCGCGATAAGCTCTTGATCTGCCTTTCCGCAGGCCTCGCGGCACTCCTCCTTGCTTACCTCTAAAGATTCGAGCGCTATCCCATCGATCCGCTTGGTCAAGTCCAACAGGGCTGCATCCCCCTTATCTTGCACCGCAGCGATGATCCGGCCTACTGCCTCCTCGGCGGTGAGCTCCACAGCGAAGGCCTCTTTTATCCTTCGCTTCACTTCAAGGGGAACTTCACCAAACTCAGAAGTTGCACGTCGCAATATAGCTTTAGCGTCTTGAAAATCACTAATTATCTTCACTTAAATACTCCCTGGCCGCCGCCACAGACTGGCTTAGGGCTTTTTCCCGGAAGGCGATGAGTCGCTGGGGGGTGACATGCTGGATGGCCCAATCCAGCTTATCAGGCACTGATGAAAGGAAGGGCTCAAGCTGCTCTGCATCGATCTTTTTGCTGGGGAGCAGGAAACTTCGGGCAAATAGTGGGAAATCACCCAGGGTTACCTGGCGAGCTGCCGCAGCACAGGCAAAGTCCTGCCACTGCCGCAGGGCGGTGGTCGCTAAAAAAGCGATATTCACCCGTGGTTCCCAGTCGCAGAGCTCAGCATGAATTGCCGCCATCTTTGCTTTATCCCCCCGCTCCCGGCGATCAAGCTCGAACTGGAGCAGCCTGTCGAGTATGTTGGCCATCGGGTCTCCACTAAGCGGTGATAAATTGCCGAAGAAAGGGCGATAGATGTCCTGGATCCAGACCTCATCGGCAATGAGATGGGAGAGGTAGCCAGCAATGAAAGATTTCGTTGTGGCATCCAGTTTTCTCCCCCGGGCAAGATCGGGATGAGCTTTGAACAGCAGACCTGCCCCGCTTTCACAATCTTTCGTGTCAAAGTCGAAAAAGTGAGTTTCCTTTCGGGAGACGCCGCTAACGTAGTGCACATCGGGGGAGATAGCACCCACCAGGTAGCTTCCCATGTTTGGGTCTACTACGGGATGATGCAGCAGCTCTGCCGCCTCTTTGGCAATGCTCAAATGAAGATAAAGTAACGGCATCTTTTCGAATTTTTCGCCCTTTTTCGCTCTCTAGCCGCCTTTCTTTATGAAGTCGATTATACGCTCTATTCGGCCCTTCTTCGAGGGATGGGACAGCGTGTCCCGGTGGCCGATAAGGCATGCCGAGGACTCAAGAATAGTATCGATAACCGTTAAGTTGTGCCTCGCTAAGGTTTCCCCGGTCTCGGTATTTTCGATGAGCAGGTCGGCGTCCTCGGGGAGAAAGGCCTCGCTTGCTCCCCAGGTGGGGATTATCTTACAGTGTTCCAGGTGACTATCCCGGGCATACTTATCGGCGATGTTCACATACTCCGAAGCCACCCTGAGGGTGGGAAGAAGCCCTTCCCTTACCAGGTCCCTCAAGCCATGGACATGACGAGCGGGCAAATCTTCGCTGACTACAGCAACCACGGTTACCTTTCCAAATCCCAGTTTCAAGATTTCCTTCACCGGGCTTGAGGGGAAGCGATAGAGGTGGTCGTTGAGCCAATCCTGTCCGGTGATCGCCAGATCAAAGTTCTCATTTGCCACCTGGAGGGGCATATCCTGAGGCCTGATCACCTTGATTGTCACTCCGGGCAAATCAATGGTCGGCCTGCGAGTGGCCTTTTCGCTCTCCCCACACTCCCCACCCTCACCCATTTCACCCGAGTACCCCTGGATGTTAAGCCCGGCTTTATCAAGGAATTCAGCGGTCGGTTTCAACAGATGCCCATCAGGCAGGGCAATACGGACTACCTCTTCACCCTCAGCCATTTTTTCGCCCTTTTCGAACATTCCGCTGGTAATGGCAGGCAAAGGTATTTCCGCTTCAGTTTCCACCTCAAAGGGAGGGAAGCATGCCAGTAATTCGCTCAGATCAGCTTTTGCCAGGCCATCCCTATTGGCGATTAGGAAAGCCGTTGAGGTGAGGATCCTCGCTAGTGGAACCAGATCATAGCTCGCAAAGCTGCCCGCCGGGGTTTCGGCAATTATTGCCAGGTCGGCGCTCTCCGGGGGGTAGACCTCACCAGCCCCCCATATGGGGAGAATACTGAATCGCCTTAATCTTTGCCTGAGGGCGAATGATTCCGCCAGGTTCTGATACTCGCTTACGATGCGCACCCGATCAAATCCATCGTTGATCCCCACTAGCGAGGAGATCCCGGCACGGCCGCTGGCGACGACGCAAAGATCGCTCCTGCCATACCCCAGGTCCCTTACCTTCACCAGGTCGCTACTGGGGTATTTCGCCAAAAGCTCCGCCACCCAGTCCAGCCCGCAGATCCCCAAATCATAATTTCCAATAGCCACCTGAATGGGGATATCTCGCTCCTGGAACACCTTGAAAAACAGGTCGGGGAATCTGGATGATTTGAGGCGATAGGAGCGCGACCGCTCATCATACCCCTCAGGCCTGAGCCTCGCCCTCTCAAGCAAAGCCGCAGTATCCTTTAAGAGTCGCCCCTTCGGTAAAGCCAGCTTCACCTGGAATTCTCCATTACCTGCCGAATCTCCGCTTCGGAGGTTAATTCACACTTCCCCCCGGTAGCCTGATCGGTTAAGCGGAAGAGGCCCTCCCCT
>DAOWEF010000049.1 GCA_030638665.1 Dehalococcoidia bacterium | reverse complement strand
CCTCTGGAGAAGCCTATTGACCATAACGGTGCCAGAATAAATCGAAATATCGATATCCTTGATGGCCTCCTCAGAGTCAAGATCCCAATAACCACAGGCACTTTTCATTCCATTCAAGATTCCCTCTGATTCATCCCTCGCGGTAGTCACGGCCTTACCCACAGTGAATTCCCCTTCAGTATCCATGATCACTGCGTCGGTCATTGTCCCACCGGTATCTATTGCTACAGACTTAAGGACCCTCTCTCCTTCTTTCATGTCGCCAACCTCCTTATTTTCACCAGTGAATCTTACTACAAGATTCACATAACCCACAAGAGCCTATGCCCTGCCCCTGATTACTGTATCACCTTTAAAGTTAGAGTTGCTGGCATATGGAGTGGCTGTATAGCCTCTGGGTACCAAGTCAAGGTATCGAAATCTCGTTCTTAACCCCCTGGCCCGTTTTCGCTGTCATTGCGACCCCGATTTGTAGGTATCGGGGGAAGCAATCTCAGGGGTGGCAGGTGGGCAGGCATGCGACAGCGAGATTGATTCGCTTCACTCAAGATGATAACCATAATAGGCGAACGGTGTCGTGTCACTAAGGTACTGGACGAGTACGTGAGATTGCAAAAGGAAGATTCAGTATGGTATATTTAATCGGCAGATTTGCAAGGAGGTCAGAAATGGGTCAGACCCTGAAGGGGAAAAATGCGGTGGTCACCGGTGCCGCCGGGGGGATCGGGCGAGAGGTATGTTTAGCCCTGGCTGCAGAGGGGGCTAACATCGTGGCCAACGATATCGGTGCCGAGAGAGATGGCAGCGGGGTTGGGGCAGGGCCAGCGGATAAAGTGGTGGAGGAGATCAAGGAGCGGGGCGTCAAGGCGGTCGCCAACTACGACTCGGTGGTAGACTTCAATGCCGCAGAGAAGCTCATAAAGACCTGCGTCAATGAGTTCGGGCGCATCGATATACTGGTAAACTGTCACGGAAACCTACGGGACAGGATGATCTGGAACATGACCGAGGATGAGTGGGACTCGGTGATCATTGTCCACCTTAAAGGGACATTCAACACCTGTCGCCATGCCTGCATATTGATGCGGGAGCAAAGATACGGCCGCATCATCAACGTCACCTCGGACGCCTGGCGCGGCACGATGGGACATGTCAACTACGGCGCGGTTAAGGGCGGCGTGGTCAGCCTCACCCGCTCTATCGCGCGCGAGATGGGGCGCTATGGGGTAACCGCCAATTGCTTCGCCCCGATCGCCGCCACTAGGATGACGCTTAACGATGAAGTGATTAAGGGCACATGGAAGAGGGTTGAATCCGGCGTTATGACCAAAGAGCAGGCTGAGCAGATGCTGAATATGCCCGGCCCTGAGCATATACCACCAATCGTCGTCTACCTGGCCACCGACCACGCCGCAAATATCAATGGACAGGTATTCCATGCCGAGGCCGGCAGAGTGAGCATTTACAACGAACCGGTAGAGATAAGAGCTATCTACAAGCCGGAGGGGATATTTACTACGGAAGAGCTGATCAATGTGGTGCCTAAGACCCTGCTAACGGGATACATCAATCCCGCTCCACCCCAACCGGAGAGGGATAAAAAGGCTACCTAACTGAGACGTTGAAGACACGGTCAGACGAGCGGAGCGGATGAAAACCGGGATAGTTTCGTACGGGGCATATATTCCCATATACCGCCTGAAGCGGGACGAAATTGCCCGCGCCTGGGAACGCGGTTCTATGGGAGGGGAAAGGGCCGTAGCCAACTATGATGAAGATAGTGCGACTATGGCAGTGGAAGCCGTGATCGACTGCCTCAGGGACAGCGACCGGCAGAGCGTTGATGGTCTATATTTTGCCTCGACAACACCGCCCTACCGGGAAAAGCAATCGGCAAGCCTAATCGCTCTCGCTGCCGACCTGCGACGCCAGATTTTCACCGCGGACTTTGCCGACTCCCTGAGAGCGGGTACTGTAGCACTGAGGGCAGCGCTCGATGCGGTCAAGGGTGGCTCGGGAAAGCGGGTCATGGTCGCCGCCGCCGATTGCCGCCTTGGCCAGCCCCAATCAGACTATGAGCAGAACTTTGGTGATGGCGCCGCTGCCCTGTTGATCGGGGATGAGGACGTTGCCTGCGAGATCGAGGGCAGCTACTCTCACGCCGATGATATCCTGGATATATGGAGGACGGAGACCGATACCTTTACCCAAAGCTGGGAAGACAGGTTTATCCTCAGCGAAGGCTATGTCCGCAATACCAGAGAAGCCATCTCCAGTATCATGGAGAAATACAGCCTGACGCCGCAGGATATCACTAGAGCGGTCTTCTATGCCCCCGACCCGAGAAGGCACTCCGAAATGGCGAGAGCTATGGGTTTTGACCCCAAGACCCAGGTTCAAGAACCGATGTTTGCCACGGTGGGCAATACCGGCGCTGCCTTTGCCTTAATGATGCTGGTCGCCGCACTAGAGGAGGCCAGGGCGGGGGATAGAATCCTGTTTGCCAACTACGGCGACGGCGGTGATGCCTTTATCCTGCGGGTGACCGAGGAAATCGAAAAGATAAGGGAGAGGCGAGGGATCAAGCGCCACCTGGCATCGCGGATGACCCTTCCTAACTATGAGAAATATCTCCGCTTCCGCCGGCTTATCCCTATCCAGGCCCAGGCCCGGGAGCAGGCCAATGCCTTTCCCCCGGTAGCATGGCGGGAGCGGGAGCAGCTTATCAGTTTCCACGGCTCCAGGTGCAAGCGCTGTGGCCAAACCTTTCACCCGATGCAGCGGGTATGCATCTATTGCGGAGCCAAGGATGAGTATGAGGGGGTCAGGCTCTCCGACAGGCAGGGCACGCTTTATACCTACACCGTGGATAACCTGGCGCTCAGTAGCGACCCACCAACAATTGTGAGCAAGGTGCATCTAGAGGAGGGGGTTGGGGGAGGAGAGAACGAAAAGGTTGGGGGGGGAAAAGAGAACCAAAACGTCGGGGTATATTGCTTGATGACTGACCGTGACCCCGAAAAGGTCAAGCCTGACATGCCGGTAGAGATGACCTTCCGCAAGATGCATGATTCCGGGGGGATGCATACCTATTACTGGAAATGCCGACCGCCACGAGAACCATAGGGGCTTAAAGGAAATGGAGACTATCAAGGACAAGGTTGCCATCATCGGCATGGGATGCTGCAAGTTCGGCGAGAACTGGGATAAGAGCGTCGATGATATGATCATCGACGCGGTCTACGAAGCCTATGAGGACGCCGGCCTAGCGCGCGAGGACATCCAGGCCGTCTGGGTGGGTACAGCCTTCTCCGGTATCGGGGGGATCAGCGTCGCCGCACCGCTAAAACTCGACCGCATCCCTATCACCCGAGTGGAAAACTTCTGCGCCACCGGGATGGAGACCATTAGAAATGCCTCCTATGCCATAGCCTGTGGTGCTTATGATATTGTGCTCTGCGTGGGGTTTGAGAAGCTGAAGGATACTGGCCTCGCCGGGCTTCCTGCAGGCTACACCCACCCTGTCCTGGGGGTTAATGTTACCGCGCCGGGAAGGTGGGCGATGGGCGCCACCCGGTATTTCCAGGCCTATGGCATCGAGCCACAAGAAGGCAGGAAAACCTTAGCCCGAATCTCGGTGAAAAGCCATTATAATGGCGCGCGCCATCCCAAAGCGCACCTTCGCAGAGAGGTAACCATAGAGCAGGTGCTCAACGCCCCGCTTATCGCCTGGCCCCTGGGACTATTCGATTGTTGTGGCAACACCGATGGCGCTGCCGCCGCCATCCTCACCAGGGCGGACATGGCTAAGAGCTTCCGGGATGACTATGTGCTAATCAAGGGGATCGGGCTTGCCATTGGCCCCGGCCTGGGGAAAGAGGATGCCAGTTATGATTACATACACCTGCCCGAAACGGAGGCAGCGGCGCAACAAGCATATGAGCAGGCAGGGATCACTAACCCCCGTAAGGAGCTCGACATCCTGGAGCTACATGATTGCTTCACCATAAGTGAGCTGATGACTCTTGAGGCAATCGGGATCTGCCCCAAAGGGAAGGCGAAGGAGGATATCGACGCCGGCACCTTTACCCTAACCGGAGAATTGCCGGTTAATGCCGATGGTGGTTTAAAGTCCTTTGGCCACCCCGTGGGTGCCAGTGGACTAAGGGAATGCTACGAGGTATACAAGCAGATTCAGGGCAAGGCAGAGCTACCAGAACGCCAGTTGAAGGATGTTAGGCTGGGGTTGTCTCATAACCAGGGTGGCCACCCGGGAAGCTTGCTGCCTATTATCACCATCCTGGGGCAAGCGGGGTAAGTAACCATGCCGAATAGCGCTCTGGAGGGAGTTAAGGTACTAGAACTATGCCAGGGGGTAGCCGGGCCTTATTGCACCAAGCTATTGGCTGACCTGGGTGCTGAGGTGGTGAAGATTGAAAGGCCGGGATATGGTGATGAAGCTAGGAAGATCCTTCCCTTCTTCCACGATATGCCCGACCCGGAAAGGAGCGGGCTCTTCCTTTACCTCAACACCAATAAGCTGGGGGTCACCTTAAATGTGACCACAGCAACCGGCAAGGGTATCTTTCAAGAGCTGGTGAAGCAAGCTGATATCCTGGTGGAGGATAACCCGCCGCAATGGATGACAAAACAGGGACTGGATTACGAGAGCCTCCAGGAAATTAACCCCGGGCTTATAATGACCTCGATCACACCTTTTGGGCAGACCGGTCCCTATCGCGATTACAAGGCCTATCCGCTTAATGTGTTTCACTGTGGCGGCGAGGGCTATCTTACACCTGGCGGGGTGGAGAACGCTGACCGCCCTCCCCTCCAGGTTGGGGGATTCCTGGTGGAATACGATAGCGGGCTAAGTGCCGCCATCGCCGTACTTGCCGCCCTTTACTGGAGGAGGAAATCCGGGGACGGGCAGCGAATCGATATATCCAAACAGGAATCGTTGATGGCCCTCAACAGGCTGGATATGGTCAGGTCGGCAAACGAGGGAGAGGTCATCACCAGGGCCAAGCAGGGGGTTCCCTATGGAGGAGCCCTGCCGTGCAAGGACGGTTACACCGTATTCATAACCTGGGAATCGGTGCAATGGGATCGGTTGGTAGCGTTCATGGGAGATCCAGAGTGGGCCAATGATGATAAGTTTAGGGACTACGCTGATCGAGTCAAACATGGTGAACTGCTGAATGCCCTGCTCACAGAATGGCTGGTGAATTATAATCAAGAGGAGCTTTATCACAAAGGACAAGCCGCTGGAGTTCCCTTTGCCATGGTTTATACCTCAAAAGACTTGGTTGATTCAGCGCACCTTAAGGCAAGGGGGTTCTTTGTGGAGATCGATCACCCCAAGACAGGGAAAGTCAAATATCCATCAGCACCTTATCAGTTCTCTGAGACCCCATGGCAGGTGACACGGCCGGCCCCATTGCTTGGCGAGCACAACGAGGAAATTTTCGTCCGGCGGCTGGGCCACCGACAGGAGGAGCTGGCCAAGCTTGGAGCAGCTGGAGTTATATAAGCGGAGTCATAAAGGTATGAACAGCCTGGCAGGAGTGCGAATACTCGATTTTACCCGTTATGCTGCTGGCCCTCAGATAACACTACTGCTGGCATTTATGGGGGCTGAGGTTATCAAGGTGGAGAGCATGGTGGATGTGGACCATTTCAGAAGAGAAGAGGCGGCAGTGGTCTTTGGCTCAGCAAGGGCGGCCGCCGATTGCTTTAACAGCCTGAATGCCAGTAAGCTGAGCATAACCCTCAATCTGACCACCGCCGAAGGGATTGAGCTGGCTAGGAGACTGGTCCAGCTCAGCGATGTGGTGGTGGATAACTTCAGGGCCGGCGTTATGGACAAGCTGGGCCTGGGCTATCCTATCCTCAGAGAGATCAAGCCAGAAATAATAATGCTCTCGGCCTCGAGCCACGGCTCCACCGGCCCTGAAAGCAGGTATATCGCTTATGCCGTGACCATGGGCGCGCTCAGCGGCCTATCTCAGGTAACCGGCTATGCGGGAGGGCCCCCGGTAATCATGAGGAGCAGCTCGGACATGAGACCAGGCACCAGCGCCGCCTTTGCCATCCTCGCTGCCCTAAATTACCGCCTGGAGACAGGGGAAGGTCAATTCATCGACTTCTCCGCCCGCGAGGCCCTTAGTTGCGGCATCGGGGAGATCCTCATGGACTATACGATGAATGGCAGAGTTCGCTCTCGCAATGGGAATCGAGATGATATGATGGCTCCTCACAATTGTTATCGCTGCAAGGGCGAGGATAAGTGGGTGAGCATTGCCATCTCCAATAATGAGGAATGGGCAGCCCTCTGCCAGGCTATGGGGAATCCGCCATGGACTAAAGAGGAAAGGTTTGGCGACCAATTTAGCCGCTGGCAGCACCAGGATGAGCTGGATGGGCTGATCGAAGCGTGGACCATAAACCATACCCATTACCAGGTGATGGAAATGCTGCAGAGAGCGGGGGTGGCGGCTGCACCATCCTTCAGCAATGAGGAGCTTTTCAATGATCCCCATTGCCGGGAGCGGGAATGCTTTACTTCAGTGCAACACCCTGAAGAAGGGGAGCTATATGTCCTCGCCCCTGCCTGGAAATTTTCCGCCACACCGGCAAAGGTCACTGGCCCGGCACCGTTGTTTGGTGAACACAATGCATATGTCTTTGGAGAACTCCTGGGTATGCCTGAAGAGGAAATCTCCAGGCTGGTGGCGGAGGAGATTTTGTACTAAACGGTGATCTGTCACTCCCCTTTTCTATTAGAATGACCCGTATGCTGAAGAATGAGAAGGGTAAAGTATGAAAAAAGTTGTCATTCATTCCTGTTTTTCGTTAAAATGAGCCATATCCTTGCGGGATGAGAAAGAAGGATCATGAGATATCAAAATGTGCTCCTCGAAATTGAAGGGATGGTCGCCACGATTACCTTGAACCGCCCGGCGAAGCTGAATGCGATAAACGATGCGATGCTGCGGGAACTCGGGGCAGTACTCGATGAAGTAAGGCGAGACCGGGACTCCTTAGTAGTCATTATAAAGGGAGCGGGGCGGTCGTTTAGTGTCGGGCAGGACCTGAGCGGCGTGGGAACCGATGAGGTCATGCCCCCCGACCCCAGGCGTAAGGCCTACCTCTATGATATGTTCTCCACCGCCATGCAAAACCAGCGGAGGTGGCAGTCCATCTTCGAGTTCCCTAAGATTACCGTCGCCCAGGTGCATGGATATTGCCTGGGTGCTGGCCTTGACCTGGCAATGGCATGCCGCGCGATCATTGCCGCCGAGGATGCGGTATTCGGTGACCCCTCGGTGAGAATGGGTCTTGCTTCCCCCAACCCCTTGTGGACCTTCCGCATCGGGCTGAAGAAAGCCAAGGAGCTTCTGCTCACCGGGAAGTACATTGATGGCAAGGAGGCAGAGCGGATCGGACTGGTAATGAAAGCGGTGCCCGCTGCCAAACTGGAAGAGGAGATAAATATCGCCGCTATAGGTTTCGGCAAATCAGCAGGGATCGGCGGCTTCGACCAGCTAGCCGACTTCTGGTCTTTCAGTATGGCGGCCCTTGACCTGGCCGGGCTGGCCGCGGCGCGGCGGCTCGCGGGCAATGCGTATGTCCTCAGTGCCATCCAGCGGCCGGGACGAAGCATCACCGACCGCGGCGAGTTCAACTTTTACGATGTACGGGATAAGAAGGGGCTCAGGGCGGCCATCGAGGAGAGAGATGCCCCCTTCAAAGAATATTTCCCCCCACCCCAACCTAAAAAGAGGTGAACATATAGTGAGCGAGATTACTTATGAGAAGAAGGACGGGATCGGCTGGATCACGCTGAACCGCCCTGAAGAGCTGAATGCGATGAACGATGCGATGCTGGCAGGGCTGGATGAGGCATTTGCCGCCGCAGAGCCAGACCTGGAGGTGAAGGTGGTGGTGGTAAAGGGTGCCGGGCAGGCCTTCAGTGTGGGGCAGGACCTGAGCGGGGTGGATACCTTCGAGGTACTGTCCGAGCCAGGAGAGCATCTCACCATCAAGAGGCGTATGGAGGCGGAGCGCCGCCGCAACCGCAGGTGGGAGTATATATTTAATCTGGCCAAGCCAACTATCGCCCAGGTGCATGGCTATTGCCTCGGTACCGGCTGCTACCTGGCAATGGTATGCGATATCACCATAGCCTCTGAAGACGCCCTATTTGGCGACCCCCTGCTGCGGATGGGCCTGCTTCCCCATATGCCCCTCTGGACCTGGCTCATCGGGATAAAGAAGACCAAGGAGCTCCTCTTCACTGGAAGATATATGGACGCTAAAGAAGCGGAACAGTTCGGGTTGATAAATAAGGCGGTCCCCCGAGATGAACTCGAGGAGGAGGTCGCCAGGCTGGCAACCGGAATCAGCCTCCTGCCCGGCGATGGCCTCGCCCCTGCTAAGGACGCGATCAACTCGGTTATGGAAGCCAGAGGGCTAGGTGAGGCGTGGCGATTCACCAACAATATGCAACTGGTCATGCAACAGCGCACCATGGAGGCCAGTGAATTCAACTTCTTCAAGATCAGGGACAAGAAGGGGCTCAAGGCGGCCCTCGTGGAGAGGGATGCCCTTTTTAAAAAGTTTTCATAAGGGGCGTAGTACGCCCACCGTAACTGTCCAGGAATTCAGGACTTAATATTAAAAATGTTAATGAAATACCTTTCTGAGGAGGCGTAATATGCCTACTGGATTTGGCTGGGAATTCAAGACTCAATATCAGAAGTGCTACTGGGAGAACGGTGAGTATCGAGAGAGGGAATACCGGGACACCCTCTATGAAAAGGTCAACGACCGCATCGCACGGATAACCTTTAACCGTCCGGATAAGAGGAATGCCTTTAACGACAGACAGTTTGAGGACTTCTCTGCAGCGCTACACCAGGCCAATGATGACCCCGAGGTAAGGGTGGTTATCTTAAGAGGGGCAGGTACCTGCTTTGGCGCTGGCCACGACCTTAGCTCCCCCGAAAAAGAGGAGTCACCGCCGGTTCATCCCGGCATCAATCCCACGCTGGTGGACTATTACGGCTTCGAGCGGCGGCGCTGCACCAAATTCGAGGATATAACCGATTACCCCAAGATTACCATTGCCCAGGTGCATGGCAGGTGCATCGGTGCCAGCCAGATAGTGGCCTCCTGCTGCGACCTGATAATCACCGCAGAGGATGCGCAATTTGGCATTCGCGGCTTTGGCAGCCAGCATCACGGAATTACCGATTGGCCGGTCTGGCCCATGTGGTCCAATAAAGCCTATTCCGGGCGGGTGCTGCCTGAGATGTCGGGAAAGGAGGCGGTGGCGCTGGGCTTTGTCAACAAGGCAGTTCCCCTGGAAAAGCTTGAGCCGGAGGTGATGAAGTGGGCGGAGGCGCTGAGCCAGTTGCCCAGCGAGGCCGTTGCCATCACCAAGGAATGGATAAACGGGACGCTCGATATCACCGGGGTGGGTGCAACCCAGAAGGGCCACTTCCACGCCCACCTCGCTCTGCAATATGTGCGTTTCCGACCCGATGAGGTTAACCTTTACAAGGCGAAAAGGGATAAGGGGCTGAAGGGCTTCCTTGAAGACCGGGCGAAAGCAGCTACCCCAGAGGCCACAGAGTGAGGGATTAGTATGGCAAGTTGGCAGGAAGAATACGAGAGGAAGCTGATCTCAGCAGAAGAGGCTGCCAAGCTGGTGAAGTCAGGAGACCATGTGGCCTTCACCGCGGGCCGGGAAGCCCACGCCGTAGGACTGGCAATCGCCGCCCGCAAGGAGGAGCTGAAAGATGTGAAGGTCTCTGCGCCCTCCCCGGGATATGACTTCGGCTGGTATGACCCGGGCTGGGAGGACTCCTTCGCCGTCACCATATCCTGGCCCACCGCCACCTGCCAGGACATGCTCGATGAGCGCAGGTGCGATGTCAATTTGACCACGATAATTCCCTTTGCAACCGAGGGCGAACCCCCTGATGTCCTGCTTACCGAGATATCGACGCCGGATGAGCGCGGCTTCTGCAGCTTCGGTGCCTCGCTGTGGACCAAGAGACAAGAAATCAAACAGGCCAAGCTAACTATAGCTGAGGTGAACAAAAACCTGATCCGAACCTACGGTGATAACTTTGTGCATGTCTCCGAGATAGACTACTTCGTAGAGCACATCTCCGCCAAGGGAGCCCCGGGGACGGGCAGCCTGGGGGGCAGGGCCATCAAGGAGCCCGAGCCTTACCTCAAGCAGATTACCGAAAATGTCTCCGCTCTGATTAAGGATGGCGATACCCTTCAGATTGGCGTAGGCCGCACCACTGAACCCATGGTCAGGCTTGGCCTGTTTGATGGCAAACACGACCTCGGCTTTCACTCCGAGGCCACCCCTCCAGGGGTCATCACCCTGGTAAGAGAAGGGGTGATCAACGGTAAGTATAAAACCCTTTATCCGGGGAAGGTGGTGGTGACCTCTATTGGGGGCGGCACCAGGGAGGACATGGCGTGGATCAATAATAACCCCCTTTTCTACCTGGTCGATCTCCTCTATCTTGAGGACGTCAGGGTAATTGCGGCCAACGACAACATGGTGTCCATCAACAATGCGCTCGGTATTGACCTCACCGGCCAGATTACCGCCGAGACCCTGGGGACAAGGCTGGTATCTGTAGCCGGGGGACAGATCCCCTTTGCCTTTGGTGCCTTGATGTCTAAAGGTGGCCGCTCCATTACCGTGCTTCCCGCCACCGCTCGTGGGGGAACGGTATCTCGTATTGTGCCCTCGCTCCCCCAGGGGTCCGCAGTGACCATAATGCGCAACCTTGCCGATCGTGTCGTCACCGAATACGGGGTGGCCAATCTCAGGGGGAAGACAGTCAGACAAAGGGTCGAGGAGCTCATCTCAATAGCCCACCCCGACTTCCGCGCCGAGCTGAAAAAGGAGTCTCAGAAACTTTACTGGCCCTAATCACGAGTCATGATATCGTTCAGATAGATAGGTGACAGCCCACCAGCATTATGAAGCGCCCTCACTTGTCATTATCATGCTCGTCCCGAGCGAAATAGTTTCACCTTCATAGCGAGCAGAGCGAAGCTATTTCACAGCCATAGGCCTGCTCACCCATCACACCTGAGATTGATTCCCCCGCTCAATCGGGTTGCTATGAAAGAAACACTGGGATAGCAGTGATATTCCTTCGGTAACCTAAACGAGCAAGATAGCTGACTTCGTTTAGATAGAAAAGGGGAGTCCAGAAGGGTTTCCCCGATGTATCGGGGCAGATTCAAAAAGTCCCCCAAGAT
>DAOWEF010000042.1 GCA_030638665.1 Dehalococcoidia bacterium | reverse complement strand
GCTACGAGGTTGTCTGGGGACCTTTGCTAAAGAATAAGTTTGGGGCGAGCGCTGATGAGATTGGCATGGTTTGGCTCTGGGGGAAGGTACATCTGCGTCTTACCTCGCGCCAGGGAGAGAAGGAGCGCCTCGGCTACCTGAAGGGAAGTTTTGGGCTGCTCATTGATACCCTTAAGGAGCGAATCATCGATTCCGGGGGGGAGATTTATACATCTTCGCCGGTTAGCAAAATCATCGTAGAGGGCGAAAAAGCAGTTGGGCTTCAGGTGGGGGCGAAGGGGGTGGAGAGAGCGAAAGAGCAGGGGCATCCCTGCGATGTCATTATCGCTACCGTGCCCTCTCCAGTCTTTCTCAGCATGGTGCCTCAGTTACCCGCGGACTACGCTGGAAAGCTAGCGGGAGTGCGTTATCAGGCGGCGATGGTTCTCGTTTTGACCCTTAATAAGACATTTTCCCGTATCTACTGGCTGAATATCAGCGATCCCACAGTCCCCTTTGTCGCCCTCATCGAGCACACCAACTTCATGGATCCTTCCGTCTATGGGGGAAAACGGATCGTCTATCTATCCAACTACCTATCGAAGGATAGCCTCCTCTATTCGCTGAGCCCCGATGAACTTCTGGCAGAATACCTGCCCCACCTTCGAAAAATTAATCCCGAATTCGATCCCGGCTGGATCGAAGAGCGCTACCTCTTCCGTGATGATGCGGGGCAACCGATCATCACCACCAACTACTCATCCCGCATCCCGGAGCACGCCACCCCCATATCACGCCTCTACCTGGCGAACACTACCCAGATATACCCCGAAGACAGGGGGATGAACTACAGCGTGAAGTTGGGCCGCAAGGTAGCCGGGCTAGTGAGCGCCGAGTGTTGAATTCCACCGTGCCTTGTGGTATTATAGGTTGTGAGAACAATCACAACCGCTCCTTCAGTTCTACATTTATACATAATGAACCGCAGACTATCTCAACCTGCCGAGAGACTCGAAGTGTATCAAGCGACCACGACAAAAGCATTCAACCATCTCCCAGTTGTAAATCCGGCGTGCTTTGTGCCCTAAAAAAAGAAAGGGGTTGAAATCTGAAGCTATGGGGGGAAATGATGTATAAGATTATGAGCAGAGAGACCCTGGTGCCCAACAACCACCTTTTCAAGATCGAGGCACCGGCGGTCGCCCGAAAGGCTTGTGCAGGACAGTTCGTTGTCATCATGATAGATGATAAGGGGGAGCGCATCCCCCTTACCATTGCCGACTGGGATCGAGAGGAGGGGAGCATCACCATCGTCTTCATGGAGGTGGGGGTTACTACGCGCAAGCTGGCCCAGCTCAAGACTGGCGACTCCATCGCCAACTTTATCGGCCCCCTGGGAGAACCTTCCCACATCGAGAAGTTCGGCACGGTGGTCTGCGTTGGCGGGGGGGTTGGCGTCGCCCCGATCTTCCCCATCGCCCGCGCTCTCAAAGAGGCGGGGAATAAGATAATATCCATCATTGGCACCCGCAGCAAGGACCTCCTTTTCTGGGAGGACCGGGTGCGGGAGGTAAGCGACAGCCTGACGGTGACTACCGATGATGGCTCCTATGGCCGCAAAGCCCTGGTTACCGAGCCGCTAAAGGAGCTTTTGGAAGGAGCCGAAAAAATCGACCGGGTGGTTGCCATTGGCCCTGCGATTATGATGAAGTTCTGTGCCAAGACAACCGAGCCCTTCGCTGTTCCCACCACTGTCAGCCTCAACCCGATCATGGTAGACGGCACCGGGATGTGCGGCTGCTGTAGGGTGGAGGTCGGTGGGGAGACAAAGTTTACCTGCGTCGATGGCCCTGAGTTCGATGGGCACTTGGTTGATTGGGACCTTCTCTTCGCCCGCCAGCGTATCTATATCGATGAGGAAAAGCACGCCATGGAATGTGCATGCGGGGAGGTAGCAAGCCATGGCTAAAGTCGATCTGAACCGTGTGTCGATGCCCAAGCAGGAGCCTGAGGTACGGGCGGGGAATTTCAATGAGGTCGCCCTGGGATATAATGCGGAGCAAGCCCTATACGAGGCAAACCGGTGCATCCAGTGTCCCAAGAAACTCTGCGTCGGTGGCTGCCCGGTGGATGTAGATATCCCCGACTTTATCAACGCGATAAGGGAGGGCGATATGCCCGAAGCGGTCAGGATCCTCAAGGGTAAAAACAGCCTGCCCGGCATCTGTGGCCGGGTCTGCCCCCAGGAGACACAGTGCGAAGAGGTCTGTTCTCTGGGCAAGAAGGGGGCACCCATAGCTGTCGGCCGCCTGGAGCGCTATGTAGCCGACTGGGAACTGGCACAGGGGCAGATGGAAAAGCCTCAGATCGCCAAGGCAACAGGCAAGAGAGTGGCAGTGATAGGCTCAGGGCCGGCGGGGCTTACCGCTGCCGCCGACCTGGCTAAAATAGGTCACCAGGTCACCCTCTTTGAGGCGCTCCATGTCGCCGGTGGCGTACTAATGTATGGCATTCCTGAGTTCCGCCTGCCCAAGCACATCGTTCAGACCGAGGTTGACTACGTAAAGTCTCTGGGAGTAGACCTCAGGCTGGACTTCGTAGTGGGCAAGACCGTGACCATCGACGAAATCCTGAAGGATAGCTATAATGCCGTCTTTATGGGCACCGGTGCGGGGCTGCCTATGTTCCTGAATATCCCCGGCGAGAACTTTAACGGCATATATTCTGCCAACGAGTTCCTTACCAGAACCAACCTGATGAAGGCTTACCTCTTCCCCGAATACGATACCCCGATTAAGCGGGGACGCCGGGTAATGGTGGTCGGTGGTGGCAATGTGGCTATGGATTCCGCCAGGTGTGCCTTAAGGCTCGGCGCCGATGAGGTCTATATTGTCTATCGGCGTTCTGAGGTGGAGCTGCCGGCGAGGAGGGAGGAGGTGGAAAACGCCCAGGAAGAAGGGATCATCTTCAAGTTTCTTACCAATCCCAAGCGGTTTATTGGTGATGACCAGGGCTGGGTAGTGGGTGCGGAATGCTATGAGATGGAGCTGGGGGAGCCGGACGATAGTGGCCGGCGGCGCCCGATCACCAAAGAGGGCAGCGAGTTCATGTTGGATGTTGACACCGTTGTCATCGCCCTGGGCACTACCCCTAACCCGTTGGTCCCCACCACCACAAAGGGGCTGGATGTCACCAAACGGGGCACGGTGGTCGCCGATGAAAAAGAGGGTAAGACCACCAAGCCGGGTGTCTGGGCAGGCGGCGATGTGGTTACCGGCGCCGCCACCGTGATCAGCGCCATGGGGGCGGGAAAGCGGGCCGCGGCCTCTATCGATGAATACCTTGGGCAGCAGGGAGGCTGAGGTGACGGGGATTGCTGAGGCGATCAAGGTTAAGATCACCATCGATGGTAAGGAGATTCTCGCTCCTGCCGACCAGACCATTCTAGAGGTCTGCCGCGATAATAATATCCCTGTTCCCACTCTTTGCCACGATGATTACTTGAGCCCTTTGGGGGGTTGCTGGATATGCGTCGTGGAAGTTAAAGGGCGTGGTCTTATGCCCAGTTGTGTCACCCGCGTGTGGCCGGGAATGGTGGTGGAGAGCGAGAACGAGAGGGTTCATGCTGCTCGAAAAAGTCGCCTGGAAGAGTTCCTTGCCTTTCATTATGGTGATTGCATCGCACCATGCCAGATTGCTTGTCCCGCTGGGCTGGATGTTCAGGGTTATATCGCCCTGATCGCTAGGGGGCAGTATCGTGAGGCAGTGACCCTCATCAAGGAAGCGATCCCCATGCCCGCAGTCATCGGACGCATCTGTCCTCACCCCTGCGAATCGGCATGCCGCCGCAATCTGGTGGATGAACCCCTGGCCATCTGTAGCCTCAAGCGGTTTGCCGCAGATTATTGTTTCCTTTTAGGCGAAGAAAGCCCTGTTCCACCATTAAAGCCCAAGAGTGGCTTTAGGGTTGCGATCATCGGGTCTGGGCCAGCGGGCCTTTCAGCTGCTTTCTATTTGGCTAGGATGGGACACGAGACGGAGGTCTTCGAGGCCCTGCCCAAGCCCGGGGGTATGTTGCGTTACGGCATACCCGACTACCGTCTGCCAAAGGGTGTCCTCGACCGGGAGATCGCCGCCATCACAGAGCTAGGGGTGAAGATCAGAACTGACCGTGTCCTCGGAAAGGATTTCAGCTTACAAAGCATTTTTAAAGACGGATTCCATGCCGTCTTTCTCTCGGTAGGGGCACATAAAAGCCATAAGATACGAGTTGACGGGGAAGATCTAGAAGGCGTCCTGCCGGGAACCAACTTTCTGCGTTCCGTGGCGCTGGGCGAATCCATGAAGGTAGGTAGGCGAGTAGCGGTCGTCGGCGGAGGGAATACGGCCATCGATGCAGCGCGGACAGCGCTGCGCCTGGGTGTAGATGAGGTGACGATCGTCTATCGGCGCTCCAGGGCCGAGATGCCGGCCAGCGAATGGGAGGTGGATGAGGCTGAGGAAGAGGGTGTCAGGCTTCACTTCCTGGCGGCACCGGTCAGGGTAATCGGAGAAGATGGCAGGGTGAGTGGTCTGGTTTGTATTAAAATGGTATTGGGCGAGCTGGATGAAAGCGGACGCCGCCGGCCGGAGCCCATCCCCGGCTCTGAGTTTACCTTGCCAGTAGACACTGTCATCGCTGCCATTGGACAGAGCACTGACATATCCTTCCTCGAAGCAGAGCAAACTACCTCCGAGAGGGGCAATGTCAATATCGGCAAAGGAGATATCATCATCGCCAACCCTGAAACCCTACAGACGGACATGAAAGGAGTTTTCGCTGGCGGCGATGCCGTAACGGGAGCAGCAACGGCGGTGGACGCGATAGCAGCGGGCAGGAGGGCCGCCATCGCCATCGATCGCTATCTAAATGGCGAAGCGCTGGAAGGCGAAGGCAAAGCCTTCAACTGGAGCGAAGGCGAGCTCACCGAGCTGATCAAAGATGAGTTCGCCGATGTGGAGCGTCAACCGAGATGTGAGATGCCAAAACTCGGACCCCTGGAGAGACGTGATAATTTCCAGGAAATGGAACTTGGCTATACAGAGGACGTGGCTAAAAAGGAGGCAGAACGGTGCATGGCCTGCGGCTGCAAGGCGGCCGATTACTGTACTCTCCGCCAGCTAGCAGCGGAATATGGAGTGTCGGACACCCCTACCAAGCAAATAGGGCAACTTTATCCCAAAGATATGTCTCATCCTTTCATAGAGATCGATGCCAACAAGTGTATTGCCTGCATCCGCTGTGTCCGAACATGCCTCGATGTGCAGAATGTTGGGGCACTAAGCTTTTGCTACAGGGTAGCCGTCCCCTCATATGCCGGATCCCTCCTGGATACAAATTGCGAGTCCTGTGGCCAGTGTGTTACCAGCTGTCCGGTGGGAGCGCTTGTCTCCAAAGACAGATTGCCACCACTATCGGAGGTGAGCACGATCTGTCCTTATTGCGGTGTGGGCTGCGGCATTCTGCTCGGTACAATCGGAAATACTGTGGTTAGCGTGCGCGGCGTTATGGAGAATCCGGCCAACAGAGGCATGCTATGCGTCAAAGGTCGTTTCGGTATTCCCGAGTTCGTAAATCACGAGGAGCGGCTTACCACCCCGCTCATCAGGAAGAATGGCAAGCTCACCGAGGCTACCTGGGAGGAAGCGCTCGACCTGATTACCAATCAGTTGTCGCAATATAAGAGCGAAAAATTTGCCGCCATCGCCTCTGCCAAGTGCACCAACGAGGAGAACTACGTCATACAGAAATTTACCCGCACGGTGATGGGCACAAATAACGTAGATCACTGTGCCCGCCTCTGCCACGCCCCCACTGTTGCCGGTCTGGCCCAAAGCTTCGGAAGTGGGGCGATGACCAACTCCATCGCCGAGGTCGCCGATGCCAGTTGCATCCTCGCCATAGGCACCAATACCACTGAGGACCATCCCATAATCGGCATGGATATCAAGAAAGCGGTAAGGAATGGCGCGAAACTCATCGTGGCCAACCCCCGCGAGATCGACCTCTGCCGTTTCGCCACCCTGTGGCTGCGGCACCGCCCGGGGAGCGATGTTGCCTTGTTGATGGGCATGATGAAGGTGATCGTGGATGAAGGGCTTCTGGACTCTTTATTTATTGAGGAAAGGTGTGAGAATTTCGAGAAATTCCATGATTCCCTTGAAAACTTTGACCTGGGCAGGGTGGCACAGATCACCGGCGTTCCTCAAGATAGGATCGTTGAAGCGGCCAGGATCTTCGCTCAGAACGGCCCCGCAACCATCCTCTACGGCATGGGGATAACCCAGCACTCCCACGGCACCGACAACGTGATCGCCATTGCCAATTTAGCCATGCTCACCGGCAACATAGGCAAGCCATCGAGCGGGGTGAATCCACTCCGTGGCCAGAACAATGTGCAGGGGGCCTGCGATATGGGCGCCCTGCCCAATGTATACCCCGGTTACCAGAGCGTGGCTGACCGTACTATCAAGGAGAAGTTCGAGAGGGCATGGGGTGCCAAACTGAGCGATAAACTAGGGTTGACGCTCACCGAGATCCTAGATGAGGCCTACAAAGGCAACATTAAGGCCGTCTATCTCGTAGGTGAGAACCCCATACTTAGCGATCCTGATGCAGAGCACGTAGAGGATGCACTTGAGAGGCTGGAATTCTTCGTTGTTCAAGACATATTCCTAACCGAAACGGCTCATCTTGCCGATGTGGTTCTTCCGTCAGCGAGCTTTGCCGAAAAGGACGGCACCTTTACCAACACCGAGCGGCGGGTGCAGCGGGTGCGCCAGGCCATCCCACCCAAGGGCGATTCCAGGCCTGATTGGTGGATAACCTGCCAGATCGCAAAGCGGCTCAGTGGCCAAGGATTCGATTTCGAAAATCCCTCCCAAATCATGGAGGAGATCGCCGAACTTACCCCCTCTTATAGCGGTATCTCCTATAAGCGCCTGGAGAAGGGTGGCCTACAATGGCCCTGCCCTACAAAGGAGCATCCAGGAACACCCATCCTGCACACCGAGCGATTCACTAGAGGCAAGGGGAAGTTCATTCCTCTTGAATATAAGCCGTCGATGGAGCAGCCCGACGATGATTACCCCCTGATCCTCACTATGGAACGCAGCCTGTACCAGTTCCACACCGGCACCATGACACGGAAGGTGAAGGGGCTCAATATTCTGAATGGTGAGGAGCTGGTGCAGATGAATCCCCAGGATGCCCAGAAACTGGGGATTACTGATGGCGAAGTGGTACGGGTCACCTCGCGGCGGGGGGAGGTGACGGCCAAATCGAAGGTGACCGAGGCCTCACCCGTAGGCGTCGTCACGATGAGCTTCCATTTCACCGAAACGAGGACGAATCTTCTCACCAACCCGGCCCTCGACCCCGTCTCCAAGATCCCCGAGCTGAAGGTCTGCGCCGTGAGGGTGGAGAAGGTAAAAAAATAGCTGTAGCTTGAGGCCGAGAAAGCCTCATCATTTTCAATAAGAGTGAAAGAACCCTGCCTGATTAGGGCGGGGTTTCTTATTGTTTACCGAGGCGTTTTTTAGTAGAATAGCGCAAAGGGCGAAAAGATGACTCCGTTAAGACAGCAATACCTTAGGATAAAGCGGAAGTATCCGGAAGCGATCGTCTTCTTCCGCCTCGGCGACTTCTACGAGACCTTCGACGAGGATGCCAGGATCGCCTCCCGGGAGCTGGAGATCGTGCTGACCGCCCGGGAGATGGGCAAGGGGCAGCGCGTCCCTATGGCGGGGATCCCTTGTCATGCCCTGGATAACTATCTGGCGAGGCTGATAAACAAGGGCCATAAGGTCGCCATCTGCGAGCAACTCAGCGAGCCCAAAGCACAAGGGCTGGTGGAACGGGACGTGGTTCGTGTCGTAACCCCGGGCACTGTGGTTGAGCCGGGGCTGCTGGAGGGGAAGGCGAACAACTACCTTGTGGCTGTCGTTTCCGATGGGGAGCAGGTGGGCATCGCCTATGTCGATATAACTACCAGCGAATTCCAAACCACCTGGCTCTCCCGCGAGCGTGCCCCGGCGGAGCTGGAGCGCCTCCGGCCGTCGGAGGTTCTGGCCCCGCGCGGCTCAGATATTGCCGATTTTTCCGAAAAACCTGCTCCAGTAACCCTCCTCGACGAGCAGTGGTTCGAACTGGAGACTACCCGCCAGCTTCTGCGGGATCACTTTGGCACTTCATCTCTGGAGGGGTATGGCTGTGCCCACCTGCCTTTGGCGATAAGGGCAGCGGGCGCCATTATCCATTACCTTAACGAGACCCAAAAGGGAGCGCTGGTGCAGCTCACCAGGCTCGCCACTTACACCACGGAGTCCTTCATGATCCTTGACCCCCAGACGCGGCGCAACCTGGAGTTGTTTCATACTTTCCGCCAGGGAACCGCCGGTTCCCTCCTCTCCGTGATCGAATTGACAAAAACAGCTATGGGTGGGCGGTTGCTCAGGAGGTGGCTGGGCCAGCCACTACTTGACATAACAGTTTTAGACCAACGGCTTGATGCTGTGGCATGGTTCCATGATAGTACCGCGCAGCGCACCAAGACCGTCGCTCTACTCAGTCAAATCGCTGACCTGGAGAGGCTCATCAACCGCATCAGGAGCGGCATTGCAACCCCCAGGGAGGTGATTAGTTTGCGCCGCAGCCTTGAGTACGCATCACAGCTTAGGGAGACGATGGCGAGAGAAGCGGCCTCACCCACAAGATGGCTTTTAGAAAGTTTGAAACCCTGCCAGGATATCGTTGCCTTAATCTCCCGAGCAATCGCCGAGGAGCCCCCCCAAAGCCTCGGCGAAGGTGTGATCAAGGAGGGCTTTTCACCGGAGCTGGACGAGATCAGGTTGGCCTCAAGAGAGGCTAAAAAATATCTGGCAAATCTGGAGCGCCAGGAGCGGGAGCGGACAGGTATCAAATCCCTCAAGGTGGGGTATAACAAGATCTTCGGCTACTATATCGAGGTCTCAAAACCCAATCTACCTCAGGTGCCCGCCGATTACATTCGCAAGCAGACGCTGGTGAGCGCGGAGCGCTTCTTCACTCCACAGCTCAAGGAATATGAATCGTTGATACTTAATGCCCAGGAGAGGCTAGCTGAGCTAGAGGGTAACATCTTTCGCCAGGTCTCAAGTCAGGTTGGCACGGCTGCCGATCGCATCCTGGAGACGGCCTCAGCCCTGGCCCAGATGGATGTTTTCTGCTCCCTGGGCGAGGCAGCGGCACGTTGTGGCTATGTGAGACCAAAGCTTACCCAGGAGGACACCATCGTTATATCCGGGGGTCGCCACCCCGTTGTGGAGCAAATGATCAGCGATGAGCCCTTCGTCCCCAATGACACCCATCTCTCCAACAGGGACGCCCAGATGGTGATCCTCACCGGCCCCAACATGTCGGGGAAGTCTACATATTTAAGGCAGGTAGCGCTCATTGTGCTCCTGGCGCAGATCGGCAGCTTTGTTCCTGCCGATTCAGCCACTGTTGGCATAGTCGATCGCATCTTTACCCGTGTCGGTGCTCAGGATGAGCTGGCGATGGGTCGTTCCACCTTCATGGTAGAGATGGAGGAGACCGCCAGCATCCTGAACCATGCCACCCCTCGCTCGCTGGTGATCCTGGACGAGATTGGGAGGGGAACCAGCACCTACGATGGCATCTCCATTGCCCAGGCAGTGGCCGAATACATTCACCACCACCCGGGGATGGGGGCGAAGACCATCTTTGCTACCCATTACCACGAACTGGTGGAGCTGGCAAACTTCCTGCCCCGGGTGAAGAACTTCAATGTTGCCGTAGCTGAAGAGGACGGCAAGGTCATATTCTTACGCCGCATCGTGCCCGGAGGCACCGACAAGAGCTATGGCATCCATGTGGCGCAGCTTGCCGGC
>DAOWEF010000057.1 GCA_030638665.1 Dehalococcoidia bacterium | reverse complement strand
TGTACCCCAACGCAGGGGCCGCAACCCGGCGGCAGAAGCACCGCCCCAGCCTCAAGAATGGTCTGAATATGTCCGGCACCTATTGCCTCACTAAGCACCTCCGGGGATGCCGGGGCCACCAGCAGCCTGGTTTTGGGATGGCGCCTTTTCCCATGGAGGATTGCGGCTGCTACCGCTAGATCATCCAAGCGACCATTGGTGCAGGTGCCGATGAAAACCTGCGCGATTTTAATGCCCCTCAGCTCTCTGGCCAGGACAATATTATCTACCGAGTGAGGTTTTGACACCGTAGGCTCAAGGCTAGAAGCATCGATTGCGATCACTCGCTCATACTCAGCATCGGGATCAGCGCGCAAAGCGCGGAAAAGAGCGCCGCGACCGCGAGATTCAAGATAGGTTCGTGTAGTCTCATCCGTGGGGAAAAGCCCCGTCTTGGCCCCCGCTTCCACCGCCATATTAGCCAGGGTTAAGCGCTCCGCCATGCACATATTTGCTATAGCCTCTCCTGAGAACTCCAGCGACTTGTAGGTAGCGCCATCAGCACCAAGGCTCCCGATAAGGTGCAGGGCAAGGTCCTTGGCATATACTCCCTTTGTAAAGCCGTCACTGACCGCCACCTTGAAGCTCTCAGGCACCCGTAGCCAGGTCTTACCTAAAGCGATGGCGATGGCGACATCGGTGGAGCCCATCCCGGTGGCAAAGGCCCCCAATGCCCCTGCGGTCACGGTATGGGAGTCAGCGCCGATGATCACTTCGCCCGGGTTGGCATAGGATTCCACCACCACTTGGTGGCAAACCCCTTCCCCCACATCGCAAAGCTGGGCGCCGCTCCCTCGGGCGAACTCTCGCAGGGTGATGTGGTCATTAGCGAGCTCTGATGAAGGGCTGGGTCCAGCATGATCAAGAAATAGGACCACCCTTTCGGGATTGGCTACTTGCTCAAGGCCGCCCTCTTTAAGTTGCCGCAGCGCCAGGGGGCCAGTGCCATCCTGGAGGAAGGCGAGGTCAACCCTAGCGATGATGATGTCTCCAGCATGAACATCGCTCCCGGAATTCTCGCTCAGGATCTTCTCGGCGAGGGTCTTCCCCATAGCGCTAACCAATCACTGCTATGACATCATCCTTGGCTACCCGATCACCAGGCTTAAATCTCAGCTCCTTAACCGTGCCATCGATAGGGGCGGGGAGGACACTCTCCATCTTCATCGCCTCCAGGATTACGATGGTATCGCCTACCTTAACCGCTTGCCCCAGCGCCACTTCGTATGTGATGATGATTCCTGGCATAGGAGCGAGTACCGCACCCTCCAGAGCTACCGCATAAGCCCTAAGCCCCGGTCCCTTTGGCGGGATGGATTTCTCCACCTTCTCCACCAACTCGCCCGCCTTCGCTTTGGCGATAAGTTCATCCTCCCGCTTCACGTCCTCTAAGGTCTTTGGTTTTGTCTCTGGTGGCGGCTCCTCCAACCCGTATTTCCACTTTAAGAAGCGCATCCCGGTAGTGGGATAGAGTGCATAGACGAGCACATCGCCGATGTCCTTGGCGATCTCCTTTGTAGCCTCCTTAGCCTTCTCCATCTCCGGCTCCAGCGTGTCTGCAGCGCGACAGGTGATCGGCTCCTCGCCGCGCTCATAGCCCTTGAGTGCCAGCTTTTGCACCTCAGGGTCTATCTCCGCCGGAGGCTTGCCATAGAGGCCATATATATAATCCTTTACCTGAGAGGAGACCATCTTGTACCGACCCATCAGTACATTTTGCACCGCCTGAATCCCCACAATCTGGCTGGTCGGGGTAACCAGGGGAGGGTTCCCCAGCTCCTTCCTGGTTTTGGGAAGCTCAGCATATACCTCATCGATCCTATCTATCGCGCCCGCCTCCCGTAGCTGGGACACGAGGTTGGTAGTCATTCCTCCCGGTATCTGGTGCACCAGCACCCCAGTATCGATAATCGCCATCTTCGTGTCGTTCAGTAAATCGCGGTACTTGGGGGCAATGGACTCTATATACTGCCCCAGTTTGAAAAGGTAGACTAGGTCCAGCCCGGTGTCCCGCGGCGTTCCCTCAAGGGCGACCACAATAGGCTCCACCGCCGGCTGGGATGAGCGCAGGGCAAATGGTGCCAGGGCGGTATCGATAATATCCACACCAGCCTCGGCGGCCTTTAGGCAGCTCATGGAGGCCATTCCACTGGTGTAGTGAGTGTGGAACTGGACCGGTATCTTTAGTACGGCCTTGAGGGCTTTAATCAACTCATAGATGTCATAAGGGGCGGCGATCCCGGCCATGTCCTTTATGCAGATGCTGTCGGCGCCCATATCCTGAAGGATGAGCGCTTTCTTGACATAATAATCGATGTTGTAGATCGGCCCCCCTAATTTCCGCTCGGTGAGTGAGTAGCATAATGTACCCTGGATGTGCTTGCCGCACTCCTTGATCGCTTTAAAAGGAGCCTCGAAATTGCGCTCATCGTTCACCGCATCGAAGACGCGGAAGATATCGATACCAACCTCAGCCGCCTGGTGGACGAAGGCACGCACCACATCGTCGGCATAGTGGCGATAGCCCACCAGGTTCTGCCCGCGAAGCAGCATCTGAAGCGGGGTATTAGGCATCAGCCGCTTCAAGAGGCGCGGTCTCTCCCAGGGATCCTCATTGAGAAACCTTGTTGGCACATCGAAAGTGGCCCCACCCCACACTTCCATGGAATAAAATCCTGCCTTATCCATCTCCTCGGCGACGGCTTCCATATCCTCGGTGCGCATCCTGGTTGCCAGCGATGACTGATGTCCATCGCGGAGGGTGGTATCGGTGATTTTAAGCGGGTTTTTCTTATCCATTTAGATCATCTCCTTACAAAGGGAGCCGGGGGTATATTCTTAACTGCCAAAGGATGCGCATCCTCATCATATCCGCAAGCCCCCAATATCTCCAATAGCTCATCCCACGGCGCGGCACTACGGGCGCTGCCATCGTCTCCTCCTCAAACCGGTCGATAGCAGCCATGATCGCCTCTTTTCCCTTCATCCTTTTCCCCTAAAGTGGTATGTTGCCATGCTTCTTAGGTGGGGTTGAGTCCCGCTTGTTCCGGAGCATCTCTAAGGCCTTTATCAGCCTGGGGCGAGTCTCCCGGGGGTCGATCACATCATCGATGTAGCCCCGGGCCGCCGTTACATAGGGATTGGCGAACTTCTCCCGATACTCCGCGACGAGATTCCTCCTAGTCTCCTCGGGGTTCTCCGACTTTTGGATGGTCTCTCTATGGATGATGTTCACCGCACCATCGGGCCCCATCACGGCGATCTCTGCAGTGGGCCAGGCATAGTTAATGTCGCCCCTGAGGTGCTTGCTGCTCATCGCTATATAGGCACCACCATAGGCTTTACGGGTTATCACGGTCGCCTTGGGGACAGTGGCCTCAGAGTAGGCGAAGAGCAACTTGGCGCCGTGCCTGATGATCCCCCCGTACTCCTGATCGACGCCGGGCATATATCCTGGGACATCGCAGAGAGTGACTATGGGGATGTTAAAGCAATCGAGGAAGCGCACAAACCGAGCGGCTTTATCTGAGGCATCTATGTCGATACACCCGGCCGATACCGAGGGCTGCTGGGCCACGATGCCCACCGTGCGCCCGCCGAGCCTGGCAAATCCGGTTATGATATTCGCGGCGAAGTGCTCGTGAACCTCAAAAAATTTGCCCTTATCCACCACCCTGCCGATAACTTCTTTCATATCGTAGGCTTTAGTGGCATCCTCGGGGACGATATGGAGCAGCTCCTCATCAATTCTATTGGGATCGTCGCTCATATCACCCAGGGGCGGCCCCACCAGATCCATGTTGCTCTGAGGGAGGTAGCTGAGGAGCTCGCGCACCATGTCGAGGCATTCCTGGTCACTCTCAGCGATAAAGTGGCAATTCCCGCTCTGGCTGGCATGAACCATCGCCCCACCGAGTTGTTCAAGGGTCACCTCTTCGCCTGTCACCGCCCTGATCACATCGGGGCCAGTAATATACATCTGCCCGGTGCCCTTAACCATAAAGACGAAGTCGGTAATCGCCGGGGAGTATACCGCCCCGCCAGCGCTGGGGCCCATGATCACCGATATCTGGGGGATCACCCCTGATGATAGGGTATTTCTGAGGAAGATCTCTCCATATCCAGCGAGGCTCTCCACCCCCTCCTGAATCCTGGCCCCGCCGGAGTCGTTAAGTCCAATGAAGGGCGCCCCGTTCTTTGCCGCCAGGTCCATTACCTTGCAGATCTTCTCTGCCACTACCTCCGATAGCGAGCCCCCGAAGACGGTGAAGTCCTGCGCGAAGAGATAAACCAGCCTGCCATTAACCTTACCGTATCCGGTGACCACTGCATCGCCTAAAAACTTCTTTTCCCCAAGGCCGAACTCGGTGGCGCGATGGGTAACGAAGGGATCCATCTCCTCGAAGCTGCCCTCATCGAGGAGGAGGGCGATGCGCTCCCTGGCGGTAAGCTTGCCCTTCTCATGCTGCGCCGCGATGCGCTTTTCACCCCCACCATGCTGTGACTCCGCCCTCCGTTTGGCCAGATTCTCTAGCCTGTCTTCAATCGCCATTTCCCCTCCAGA
>DAOWEF010000054.1 GCA_030638665.1 Dehalococcoidia bacterium | reverse complement strand
GTTTCAGGATCATCACCCTGGACGGGCAAAGCGCCATCCTGGCCCATATCGGTATTAAAAGTCCCTATCGGGTTAGCAAGTATGGCGTGGATATCGAAGGATTGGATAGGGTGGGCGTCACGGCACTAAGAGAAGCGACTCGGGAACGCAATCTGGTGGTGATCGACGAGATTGGAAAGATGGAGCTTTTTTCACCCTATTTCAAGGAAGCAGTATTAGAGGCTATAAATAACGGAAAGAGGGTGCTGGGAACGATAATGCTCTCCTCCCACCACTGGGCCGACCAGATAAAGCGACACCACAACGTGGTTACCATCACGGTTACCAGAACGAATCATCAGGAGGTCCTGGAGCAGTTGCTCCAGTGGCTGGATTCGTCGATAAATGATGGTTGATATGAACACAGAGCTGATAAAAGCGGAGGCCAAGAAGGAATGAGAGGGTAACCGGTTGAGTGTGCTGGTCGTGGGCTCGGTGGCTCTGGACTCGGTGGAGACGCCCTTTGGTAGTGTCACCGAGGTGCTTGGCGGCTCCGCAGTCTACTTCGCCGCCGCTGCCAGCCTTTATACCAAGATAAACCTGGTCGCAGTGGTGGGTGCCGACTTCCCCACCGAGCATATCCAGTTCCTCACCGAGCGCGGTGTCGATACCAGGGGGCTGGAGGTGGTCGAGGGTCAAACCTTTCGCTGGGTCGGCCGCTACGACTATGAGCAACATATCACCGAAACCCTCGACACCAGGCTCAATGTCTTCGCCGATTTTCACCCTACCCTGCCCCCGGGATACGACAACAGCGATCTGGTCTTTCTGGCCAATATCGACCCTGATCTCCAGTGCGAGGTACTGAACCAAGTCAGCGGGGCCCAGCTGAAGGTAGTTGATACCATGAACTTCTGGATTCGGGGCAAGAATGAATCCCTATGCCGCGCGATGGGCGCTGTGGACATTGCTATCATGGACGAGTCCGAGGTGTGCCTCCTCGCCAGAAGCCATAACATTGTCGCTGCTGCCAGGAGTATCCTCAAGCTGGGACCCAAAGCGGTTATCGTAAAGAGAGGGGAACACGGAGCGATTATGATCGGCGACGATGACTACTTCATCGCCCCAGCCTATCCCGTAGACCAGGTCAAGGACCCCACCGGAGCCGGGGATAGCTTTGCCGGGGGCTTCCTCGGCTACCTAGACCACGCTAAAGAGCTGACACCACAAGCCCTGAGGCAAGCCATCATCCATGGCACCGCTGTAGCCAGCTTTACTATCGCTGAGTTCAGTATCGATGGCCTTCGCTCTCTGAGGAGAGCTGATATCGCCCACAGATACCAAGAGCTCAAGAAGTTCACCCATTTTGATGATAAGGAGAGTAATTTATGAAGGCTGACATCAAGGACCCTTCCCTGTCCTCAGCAGGAATACTGCATATTGAGTGGGCCGCTCGGGAGATGCCTGTACTCAAGCTAATTCGGGAGCGATTTGCCCGCGAGAAACCCCTCAAAGGGATGAGACTCGCCGCCTGCCTGCATATAACCACTGAGACGGCAAATCTAGCGCTGGTCTTCCAGGAGGGCGGCGCTGAACTGGCGCTTTGCGCCTCAAACCCCCTCTCCACCCAGGACGATGTCGCTGCCGCCCTCACGGCAGAGTATGGCTTCACGGTCTATGCCATAAAGGGGGAGGACAACGAAACCTACTACAAGCACATTAATGCTGCCTTAGAACATGGCCCCCATATCACCCTGGACGATGGCGCTGACCTGGTGAGCACAATTCATAAAGATCGCCAGGAACTCGTCAGCAGTATTATCGGAGGCACCGAAGAGACTACCACCGGGTGTATCCGGTTGAGGAGCCTGGCTCAGCAAGGGAAGCTCCTCTACCCCATCATAGCTGTGAACGAGGCGGATACCAAGCACTTTTTCGATAACCGCTATGGCACCGGACAGAGCACCATCGACGGCATTACCCGAGCCACTAATATCCTGTGGGCGGGAAAGAGGGTGGTGGTCTGCGGCTATGGCTGGTGCGGCAGGGGGGTAGCGATGAGGGCGCGTGGTCTGGGAGCCCATGTCATCGTGACCGAGATCGATCCAATCCGGGCTCTGGAGGCAGTCATGGATGGCTACCCGGTGATGCCCATCGCGGAGGCAGCGAAGATCGGGAACATATTCATCACCCTCACCGGGGACATCAGCGTTCTTGACAAGACACATTTCGCCGCCATGAAAGATGGGGCAATCATAGCCAACAGCGGGCATTTCAATGTGGAGATCAACATCCCCGCCCTGGAGGAGATGGCAAAAGCCAAGCGCCGACTTCGCCCCTACGTCGATGAATACACTTTGCCCGATGATCGGCGAATCTTCCTTCTTGCCGAGGGTAGGCTGATCAACCTCGCCGCCGCCGAGGGGCATCCAGCAAGTGTTATGGACATGAGCTTCGCCAATCAGGCGCTCTGCGTGGAATACATGGTGAAGGGAAGAAAGGCCAAGCCCGGGGTTTACTCCGTGCCCAAGGATATCGACCGGGAGGTAGGCCGGCTGAAGCTGGCTTCCATGGGTATCACCATTGACACGCTTACAGAGAAGCAGAGCAAATACCTGGATAGTTGGGAAGCAGGAACATAAATAGAAAAGGAGACACAATGACAACATTTATGACTGCGCCTTCACTGTTTCTCACTTCTGAGTCGGTTACCGAAGGCCATCCCGATAAGCTCTGTGACCAGATATCCGATGCTGTACTTGACGAAATCCTGACCTACGACCCGATGGCGAGGGTGGCTTGCGAGACCGCCGTGACCACCGGCTTAGTTATCGTCTTAGGAGAGATTACCACTGACTGCTATGTAGAGATACAGGACATCGTGCGCAAGGTGTTGCGTGACGTGGGCTATACCCGCGCCAAGTACGGATTTGACTGCGAAACCTGCGGTGTGATGGTCTCCCTTAAGGAGCAGTCAAAGGATATCGCCATGGGGGTGGACAAAGCGCTGGAGACCAGAGAAGAGAAAGGCGAGGATGAGATCGAGACATTGGGCGCTGGTGACCAGGGAATGATGGTGGGCTTTGCCTGCAATGAGACCCCCGAGCTCATGCCCCTTACCATCTCCCTGGCCCATAAGCTCTGCAAGCGCCTCGCCGATGTTAGGAAAGATGGCACCCTGCACTATCTCCGTCCTGACGGCAAATCACAGGTTACGGTAGAGTATTCTAAAGGCGTTCCCAAGCGGATAGATACCGTGCTCATCGCCGCCCAGCACGACCCCAAATCCAATCATGAAACCATCAAACAAGATATCATAGAGCATGTTATCAAGCCGGTTCTTCCCTTAGACCTTCTGGACGAGGGGACGAGGTTTTATGTCAACGCCACCGGCCGCTTTGTGATCGGTGGGCCAATGGGCGATACCGGGCTCACCGGGCGTAAGATATTGGTCGATACCTACGGTGGCATTGCCAGACACGGCGGCGGATCCTTCTCCGGCAAGGACCCCACCAAGGTAGATCGCTCCGCAGCCTATGCTGCAAGATATGTCACCAAGAACCTGGTGGCGGCGGGTCTCGCCGATCGCCTCGAACTCCAGGCCTCTTATGCTATCGGAGTAGCACGCCCCCTCTCCATCTGTATAGAGACCTTCGGCACCGGGAAGGTTCCCGATGATGTTATTATTGACCTGACCCATAAGCACTTTGACCTTCGACCAGGGGCCATCATTGAGTCCATGCAGTTACGGCGTCCCATCTACAGGCAAACCGCCACCTACGGTCATTTCGGTCGCACCGATATCGATGTCCCATGGGAAAAGACCGATAAGGCAGCCACGCTCAGGGCCGAGGCCGGTTTTAAGGGCGAGCCTAGAGTTGACGCACGCGCCACAACTGGCTAAAGTATGAATAAGGTTAAACCGGGGTAGCATGCGACGGAAAAAGGTGAAAAGGTGAAGGCGGTGGTCTTGGTCGGCGGTGAGGGGACAAGGCTTCGCCCCCTTACCTTTAATACGCCCAAGTCTATGGTGCCTATTGCGAACAGGCCATTCTTGGAGCATATGACCGAATACCTGAAGAGGCACGGTATCGATGACATTATCCTCACCCTCTGTTACCTTCCAGATCGTACCCAGCGCTATTTCGGCGATGGCAACAGCTTCGGAATAAAACTAACCTATGCAGTGGAAGATCCTCCCCTGGGAACGGCGGGGGCAGTAAAAAACGTTGCGGAGCATCTTGATGAAACCTTCTTTGTATTTAATGGTGATATATTCACCGACATCGACCTTACAGCTATGATGGAGTTTCACCGGCAGCGGGAATCAAAGGCCACAATCGCACTAACGCCGGTGGAGAATCCCACCATATATGGAGTGGTTGAGACCAACAATGAGGGGAGGGTGGAGCGTTTTATCGAGAAACCGCGCCGGGGCACAGTGACCACTAATATGATCAACGCCGGTGCTTACATTCTTGCGCCTGAGGTGCTAAACCACATCCCCAAAGGCTTGAGCTTCACCTTTGAGCAAGGGCTCTTCCCCCTTCTTCTGGAGCGCGGCGATCCAATGTACGGCTACCAATCCTATGCCTATTGGATCGATATCGGCACCCCCGAGAAATACCTGAAGCTTCACCATGACCTGCTCATGGGACGGATAAATAGGCGCTTCCCCGGTGAGCACGCTGGGGAGGGGATATGGGTTGAGGAGGGCAGTGATATCCAACCTCAGGCTGAGCTTGAGGGGCCGTTGGTAATGGGCAGAAACTGCGTTATTGGTTCCAGGGCACGGGTGAAAGGGCCCTCCGCCATTGGGCAAGGTTGCAGAGTCGGGGCGGATAGCCTTATTGAGGGGTCAGTAGTTTGGCAGAACACTCACCTCGGCCAGGGGGTGTCGCTGAAGAATTGTGTGATCGCGGAAAATGTAGTTATTGGAGAACGGACTCAGGTTGAGGAGGGTTGCGTCCTGGGCAGCAGTGTGATTGTAGGAAGCGATCAAAGAATAGTCCAAGGCACCAAGGTTTGGCCTGATGAAATTCACTCCTATCCCAAGCCTACAAGGAGATAAAGGTGCGCATCTTTATCACCGGTGTTACCGGGATGGCAGGCAGTCATCTTGCGGAATATCTGCTTAAAAGGGAAGGTTTGGAGGTCTGAAGTACCTCCTAAACTATTAGCGAGAAAGGGTTTAAATTGGCCACTCCCATTATATTTGGCACCGATGGCTGGCGAGGGGTTATCGCCGATGATTTCACCTTTGATAACGTGAGGGTATGTGCCCAGAGCGTGGCCGATTACCTTAATGGTGCGGGTCTTGCCCCTCGAGGCCTGATTGTGGGTTATGATACCAGGTTCGCCTCCGAAGATTTCGCTGCCGCCGCTGCCGAGGTTGCTGCCGCCAATGGGATCAGGGTTCACCTTTGCCAAGAGGCTACCCCCACACCGCTAATTAGTTACGCCATCCTAGTGAAACAGGCTGGTGGTGCGATCGTGATTACTGCCAGCCATAACCCGGCATCATGGAATGGCTTCAAGTACAAGCTGGAAAGCGCCCGTAGCGCATCTCCAGAGGTTATCGCCGAGCTGGAGAGGCATATCTCCCGAATCCAGGCCAGTGGTATGGTCAGGCAGATGCCCCTGGATCAAGCACTCAATGAGGGAATAGTTGCGAGGTTCGACCCCTCCCTGCCCTATGTTCATCATATCGGTGAGCTGGTTGACCTGGAGAGGCTGCGCCAGGGCGGACTGAAGGTGATGGTGGATTCGATGTACGGGGCGGGGATAGGATACCTCCGTAGCATTCTGAGCGGGGGCGCCACGGAGGTCACCGAGATACATGGCGAGCGAAATCCGCTATTCCCTGGCCTCCAGCCCGAGCCTATAGCCTCAAACCTGGGCGAGCTTTCCGCGAAGGTGAAAGAAGAAGGGGCCAGCGTGGGCCTGGCCACCGATGGCGATGCCGACCGCATCGGCATCATAGATGAGCGGGGAGAATTTCTCACCCCCCTTCAGGTCTTTGCACTGCTTGCCCTATACCTTCTCGAGGTTTGCGACCAGCGTGGCGCCATCATCAAGACGATAACATCGACGAGCATGCTCTATCGATTAGGGGAGCTTTATGGGGTGCCGGTACACGAAACTCCCGTGGGCTTTAAATATGTGGCCCCAAAGATGCTAGCCGAGGGTGCCCTGATCGGAGGTGAAGAGAGCGGCGGCTTCGCCTTCCGCAGCCATATGCCGGAGCGCGATGGAATCCTCTCCGGCCTCCTCTTTCTCGACCTGATGGTCAGAGAGCAAAAGAGCCCATCCCAACTAGTAGACTACCTCTTCAGCAAGGTGGGGCCCCACTACTACGAGCGTATTGACATCGAATTCCCCGCTGGGGAACGGGAGACAATCACCCATCGCCTTTCCGTGAGCAAGCCCAGCCATATCGAGAACACCACGGTCACCGGGTTAGATACCAGTGATGGCTTCCGCTTCTTGCTGGTGGATAGCACCTGGCTGCTCATCCGCTTTTCGGGGACCGAGCCTATTCTCCGCATCTACGCCGAGAGCGATAGCACCGCCCGGGTCAAGGGGCTCCTCGCCGCTGGAAGAAGAATGGCGGGGGTTTAGATCATGGCAAATCTAGATGCCGCCGATGTCTACAAGAGACTTGATCCCTCCAATATGATAGGGCGAATCAGCGAATTGCCTCAGCAGTGTCTTCAGGCATGGCAGAGCGCTCTCGACCTTCCTCTGCCCTCTGATTACTCTAATGTGGACAAGGTAGTAATCCTGGGAATGGGGGGATCCGCTATCGGCGGTGACCTGGTGCGTGCACTGACTATGACGGAGGGTAAGACCACCGTTGTGGTACATCGGGACTACCATCTGCCCAAACCTGTTGATGAGCGTACCTTAGTCATTGCCTCCAGCTATTCCGGTAACACCGAGGAGACGCTCTCCGCCTTTTCCCAGGCTCTGCAGACACCCGCCAAGAAGCTGGCGATCACAACCGGGGGCAGATTACAGACCCTTGCTGCAGAAAAGGGTATTCCCGTATTTACCTTCCACTATAAAGCGGAGCCCCGCGCCGCCTTTGGCTACAGCTGCTTTTCGCTCCTGGCCTTTTTTCAGAAGCTGGGGCTTATCGCTATCGAGTTGCAGGACGTAGATGAAACGATAAGAGTTCTTGAGGAGTTATCGCTAAGCCTGGATAAAGGTGTCTCACTCAAGGCAAACCCGGCCAAGCAGTTAGCGACCAAGCTTTCGGGGCGTTTGGT
>DAOWEF010000082.1 GCA_030638665.1 Dehalococcoidia bacterium | reverse complement strand
CCTCTGCTTTTCGACTACGCTAATATAGGCGAACCACATCTATAATACATATATCACAGTGCGTATCCTAATCCTGACCCCTATAGCGTTCAACGACTATCCATATAGGCTAACCTTATTGCTCCGTGAGACTCTAGCACAAGGCCTGCCAGACCTCAAGCTATGGAGCCTCTGTCCTCCATTGGCATCTCGCTGGGCCTGGCTATGATCATGTATTGACGAGAAGACGCCCTTATGTCAAATACGCTAGTATTATGTCACTATATTAATTGCTCGGGCAAGATTACCCACTTTGGCCTCAGGCTAAGTGGGTAATCCAAATATATCCCTTACCCTCTTCACATCCTCTGCTGGCGGCCGCGGCAGACTGGTAAACGGCAGGCCTGTCCCTTGCTTGATATCGACAGCCATCTCAGCGGTCTTCAAGGCTATCATCTGAGCGTCCAGGATAGGTATATTTCTGCCATCCACTTCTATTTTATGTAAGCCAGCGGCGCTGCAGAACGGGCCTATGCCACAGCAGCCGATTACTATTACATCAGCACCCTGAGCCGCCAACTCCCTTGCCTTTTCGGCAACACCGTTAGCGGCAAACTGCGGGTCGGCGAAACTCTTGGTCCAGGTATCATCAAAGGCATGTGTGTCGTTGACGATGCCGTTGGGTATCAGCCGGTCTATTAGACCGTGCTCCCTGACCTGGTCTTCATGCTGAGCAATCAGTCCCGGAAGGTTGGCACAGATTATGGCAAACTTGCGGCCCAACTGGCAGGCAAGGAGCATGGTCGATTCGGCGGGTCCGATAAGCGGTATGTCGACTACTGACCTCGCCTCCTTGATACCGGTGTCGGCGAAACAGCCTACCACCGCGGCGTCAAACCCCTCCTTTTCCGCCTCTATGAATGTCTCCACGATGCTCCCCAGGTTCAGGTTAGCGTAATAGTAATTGGTATAATCGATTGGATTGCTAAGTCCAACCTTCAGCGCTTTCTGTACCACTTCGGTGTCCGGCCGCAGCACCTTGCTGAAGCCCTTTTGTATCACGCCGAACCAGAAGTCCTCGAAACCGGGCACCGACTGGGCGACAGTAACCAAACAGATTCTCATCTTAGACCTCCTCCTGTGTCAATCGGTATACACCCCCGAATAGCGCCCTGTCAAGCCTTTTTCGCACTACTCAATACTCCGCACCCTTCAAGCTTGTCTTTTTTAGCCCCGCTGGTATATAATTTCTCTATTCTGGTATAAAAGGAGAGTTATATGCCGCCCTATGCTTTTTTCGATGGAAAGTTTGTCCCCCTCTCCGAGGCCAGGATCGGGATCATGACCCACGCCTTCAACTACGGCACGGCCTGCTTTGAGGGGATTCGGGGCAACTGGAACGAGGAGCAGGGGCAGATGTACATCTTTCGCCTCGCTGAACACTACCAAAGGTTGCTGGAGAGCTGCCACGTGCTCCAGATCGAAATCCCCCACACTAAGGATGAGCTCTTCGCGCTCACCATAGAGCTGGCCCAGCGGTGCGGCTATCGCGAGGATACCTACATTCGCCCCATGGCCTATAAGAGCTCCGAACAGGTGGGGGTGAGGCTTCACAACCTGGAGGCCAGCTTCCTGCTCTTCGCCATACCCTTCGGCCCTTACCTAGATATCACCAAGGGGGCAAAATGCTGCGTCTGCTCCTGGCGGCGCATCGACAGCAGCATGATCCCCCCGAGAGCCAAGATCAACGGGCTTTATGTGAACAGCGCTCTGGCAAAGACCGAGGCCGTGGAGAAAGGCTTCGATGAGGCTATCCTGCTCACCCATGATGGGCACGTCTCCGAGGGGAGCGGGGAGAATATCTTCCTGATAATCGACGGACAGATGGTCACGCCGCCAAGCTCCGATAACATCCTCGTCGGGATCACCCGCGACACGGTGATCACGCTGGCGAAAAATGAGCTGGGTATCGAGACCATCGAGCGGTCTATCGACCCCGGCGAGCTTTACACCGCTGATGAGTGCTTCCTTACCGGCACCGCCGCCCACGTTACCCCGGTTATTGAGATAGACCACCGCAAGCTGGGACGCGGCGAAGTGGGCGGTATCACCAAAAAGCTGCAGGCTCTTTACTTCGATGTGATCATGGGCAAAAGCAAGAAATACCTCGATTGGTGCACCCCTGCCTATAAGCTGGTCAAGGCGTAAGCAAAAAGGAGACAAAGCACATAACTCGGCGTTACATCTTAATGGTTATAGGGGGTTATCTCATCGGTGCTATCCCATCAGCCTATTGCAAGCTCAGCGGGATATTGTTTTTTAAAAAAGCCAATTGCTGGCTGTCTTATTTGGGGCTTACTTGTGGTTCTTTGTCAGCAGACGTCTGCCTGCCAGGTGTTAGGTTAAAACGGCACCAATGAGGAACTATGAAATCGCAGAATTCACCTAATCCCGAGCTTTCCTTGATTGTGCCCACATATTGCGAGAGTCAGAACATCGCAACATTGATCGAGAGGGTTCACCAATCTTTATCGCCTTACAGCTATGAGCTTATCGTGGTTGATGATAACAGTCCTGATGGGACCTCAGAGCTTGCTAAAAGCCTTACCCAAAAGTACCCGGTTAGAGTGATTACCAGGAGAAATGAGCGGGGCTTGGCTTCAGCAGTAGTTGATGGATTCAAGCAGGCTAAGGGAGAGATTTTGGGTGTCATAGATGCTGATTTACAGCATCCGCCGGAGATATTGCCTGAACTGCTAAAGGAGGTAAGGAGCGGAGCGGAGGTTGTTATCGCCAGTCGATACGTTGAGGGTGGCGGTAGCGAGGGGTGGAGTGTGAAGAGGAAGATTATATCAAAGGGATCTAAGTTATTAGCACAACTCCTCTTGCCCTCGATCAGAGGGATCAAAGACCCCTTATCGGGTTTCTTCCTCCTGAGGAGAAAGGTCATTGATGGTGTGGCACTGAGTCCAACCGGGTATAAAATCCTTCTGGAGGTGCTTGTCAGGGGAAAACCCAGCGAGGTAGCCGAGGTCCCGTATATCCTCAGGGAGAGGGAAAGAGGGGAAAGCAATCTAAATGCTGGAGAGGGAATTGACTATCTGAAACACCTTTACCGTCTGGCAGGAACAGGGGGGACGATAAGATTCATCAAGTTCTGCTTGGTCGGGTTAAGCGGTGTTTTGGTCAATGAGGGTCTATTGTGGATGCTTACAGAAGGTCTGGGGCTGTATTATGTCCTCTCTGCCGCCATTGCCATCGAGACGGCAATCCTGACTAATTTTATCTTAAACGACATTTGGACCTTCAGGGATCGGCGATCTCCGGGCATACAGTCGGTTCTACGCCGCGCATTGAAGTTCAACCTGGTGAGCGTAGGCGGCTTGGGTATCAATATGGCGCTTCTCTTGACATTTACCGAGGTCTTGGGGATAAGCTACCTCATCTCGAACCTAATTGGCATAGCGGGAGCCACTATGTGGAACTTCACCATTAATACCTTATGGACCTGGAGAGCCAAACCTCGTAGCGAACCCGCCTTAGGAAGTTGAGAGCAGCCGTGAGCAATATCGCAGGCTTATCTCAGTGGCATCCGGTTGATTGGCATAGCCTTCTGGTGGTTTTTCACCACCGAAGTTGGAGGAGCACATAATATGATGAGGGGGGAACTCCAGCGCTAATGCTCACGTTTGTTGGAGTGTATTTCCTCTTTATCTACCTCGCCTCTGTTGGTGTATTGCAGATAGCAGTATCATATTCGAAACTGAGGGGGCTATCTTTCTTCACGAGGCCAATTTGGGGATACATCTTCGGCTTCCTGGCCATCGTAGGGGGATTTTCGTGGTTCTACATCGTGGGCAATCCTCACCCTGAGGTTGCTTATACTATTAGCGTAGGCGATCTATTCCGCTACGGCTTTTCCAATCCCAATCCCCCCAGTACCGGGCTCATCTTAGGTGCAGGCGAAAGCGTATTTTTCTTCCTGCTCGCAGTTGGGTTCGCCCTTCTGACCACCATCGCGATCTCCTCAATTGTGAAATTCAGAATCTCCACTAGAGCCCTTGAGGATAAGAATGGAGAGGCCCCAGAGGGGCTAGAGGCACTAAAGGGCATGACCTTCTTTCAAGCGATCACCCGCAGCCTTCGCAACGGACAAGGGAAAGAATAGTCGTGGATGCAATCATCTCCGCAGACGAAACGCTTTTCTTCTGGATAAACGGAATAGCCGGGAAGGTGCCCATCCTGGATTGGCTGATGAAGTTTCTCGGAGATGACTACTTTGTTTTCGCCATTATGGCTCTTATACTGCTCTTCCTTTGGTTTGGCTTCCGCAGAGCCGTACAAGGGGAAACCAACCAGAGGGCAGTTCTCTGCGCTGCTGGCGCAGTGGGCTTGGCTGCCATAGTCATCCACTTGTTTACCGTGTACGGCCCCGACCGGCTTCGCCCCTACGATGCCTATCCGGATCTGGTCAACCTTATCGCCTATGCGCGAACCGACCCATCCTTCCCTAGTGAGTCGGCAGCGGTTTCCTTCGCATTTGCCACCGGCGTCTGGCTCATGAAGAGGGGAAGATTGGCAGCCGCTATGTTCTTTGTGGCAGTTCTCTTATGCCTCGCCCGGGTTTATACCGGGGTGCACTACCCTCTGGATATACTAGCAGGGGTGGCCATCGGCATCCTCGCCAGCCTAGCCGCCTTTGGGATTCTCCGCATCATCGAGCCCCTACCCACGTGGTTTCTCAAGCTGATGAGGATCCACTATATGGCCTAGTTTTTTCGCGCTATAGGCTTTTCCGGTCACGTTTAGATAGAGCGGTGACACATCACAGCGGGTATCCCGTAAAAAATCGCAGATAACGAGTAGTACACCCCGGTCATGCTGCGCCCGTAGTTTTCTGTCAATCTGAATGAGCAAAGCGACCGGAGAATCTCGCTCAGGGTAAAACACGCGAGTAATCTCTAGTACACTTTAGCTCTCCCCACACACAGATCGGGGTGACATAGGGGTGCTGTGCCAGTAATCATATGAACGATTACATTCTCTTTAACAAGCCTGGCATACGTGGTAAAATACATCAATTAATATTCCCAGAAGGTGAAGAGTGCGAAATATTATCGAGGTGGAGCATCTGGTAAAGAAATTCGGCGACCTGGTTGCGGTGGACGATGTCAGCTTTGAGGTGGTGGAGGGGGAGATCTTCGGTTTCCTCGGTCCCAATGGAGCGGGGAAGACTACCACCATCAACATCCTTTGCACCCTGATGAGACCGACCTCGGGAAGGGCAAGCCTCAACGGGTTCGATGTAGTGCGTCAGCAAAACGAGGTCAGGAGATCCCTCGGCCTGGTGTTTCAGGACCCCAGCCTCGATATCAAGCTCAGCGCTTTACAGAACCTCGAGTTCCACACTGGAGTCTATAACATCCCACGGTCGTTGAGCAAGCAGCGCATCGAGGAGGTTTTGAAGATGGTAGACCTCTGGGACCGGCGCAAGGATGTGGTGGAGCATTTCTCCGGTGGCATGAGGCGCCGCCTGGAGATCGGCCGCGGCCTCCTGCACTACCCCAAGGTGCTCTTCCTTGACGAGCCTACTTTAGGGCTCGATCCCCAGACCCGCTTCCACATCTGGAATTATATCCTGGATCTGCGGAAGCGGGAGAACATCACCATCTTCCTCACTACCCATTACATGGATGAGGCTACGGTCGCCGATCGCATTGCCATTATCGACCACGGCAAGATCATCGCTTTGGATACCCCGGATGCCCTGAAGCGGATGGTTGGCGGCGACATCGTCACCCTGAAGACGGAGGATGCCGAGGCGGCAGTGGCGGAGATTCGCGAACAATATAACATTGAGGCCCAGCGCGGCAGCGAAGGTATCTTTTTCGAGGTTCAAAACGGAGAGGAGTTTATCCCCACCCTGGTAAACAACTTCAAAAGCGGGCTCCATAGTATCAGCGTGCGCCGCCCCACCCTCGATGACGTGTTTATGAAGCTCACCGGGCGGGAGATCCGCGATGAAGTGGGTGGAGTGGCGGTAATGAAAAAGATGTGGGCGATGCGCTCGGCCAGGGGCAGGGCTGGTAGATTTCATTGAGCAACCTGAGGGGCGTATATATTATCTGGTATCGCGACCTGATTCGCTTCTGGCGGGATCGAGCTAGGCTGATCACCGCCTTTATTATGCCCTTCCTCTTTTTGGTCGTCTTCGGCACCGGGATTGCCTCTAGTGTTTTTGGAGGGGCCGGAGACGGGGACTTCGATTACATCCAGTTCATGTACCCCGGCATCATCGGCATGGTGATACTCTTCACCTCCATTATGACAGGTGTATCTGTCGTCTGGGACCGGGAGTTCGGCTTTCTCAAGGAGGTGCTGGTCGCACCCATCAGCCGCACCTCCGTAGCTATTGGCAAGGCCCTGGGGGGTGCCACCATCGCCACCATTCAGGGCATCTTCATGCTCGTTTTCATCCCCTTCGCCCACGTGAGCCTGTCGGTGGGCGGAGCATTCCTGCTAATCGCGCTGATGTTTATCTTCTCCTTATCCCTAACTTCGATGGGGCTACTCATCGCCTCCCGCATAAAGAGCATGGAGGCCTTCCAGGTTGTAGTGCAAATGGTTCTCTTCCCCCTGTTCTTTCTTTCCCCGGCAATGTTTCCCACCCAGTTCCTGCCTGCATGGCTGGGCACCGCGGTCAAATTCAACCCAGTATCCTATGGCATTGACTCCCTGCGCCAGGTGGTCCTGGGGTCGCAGGAGTCAGCCATGTTCGGGATAGAGCTCTTCGGCTATCGCATGCCCATCATCCTCGACATCGCGGTGGTCGCCCTGTTTGGCATCGTCATGGGCACCCTAGCGATAAGGTCCTTCCGCGTCCAAGAATAACTTTATGGATAACGATTTAAAGGCCGAAAAGACTGGCCACCGTGAACTGCCAAAACGGCAGGTGGTTCTTACCATGGCAGGCGTTATGCTGGCCCTGTTCTTCGCCTCGCTGGACCAGACGGTTGTCGGCACGGCCATGCCGCGGATCATCACCGACCTTGGCGGATTCGCCCAGTACACCTGGGTGGCCACCGCTTACATTATCGCCTCCACTATAACGTTGCTGATTGCCGGCAAGCTGAGCGATATGTACGGCCGCAAGTGGTTCCTTATCGGCGGGATAGCGGTTTTCATAGTGGGCTCTATCCTCTGCGGCACCAGCCAGACGATGATGCAGCTCATCGCCTTCAGGGCATTTCAGGGCATAGGCGCCGGGGCCATAATGGGTATGGCCTTCATCACCATCGGCGACCTTTTCTCACCAGCCGAACGCGGGAAATATGTGGGACTCCTCTCCGGGGTGTTTGGCTTATCATCCGTCATCGGGCCCACTCTCGGCGGCTACATAACCGACAACCTCTCCTGGAACTGGATCTTTTTCATCAACATCCCTTTCGGTATACTTATCATGCTCCTGTTTATATTCTTCTTCCCTCAGCTGCGACCCGGCGTTCGGAAACACAGGGTTGACTATGCCGGAATAATAACCTTGATACTTACTGTGGTCCCGCTGATGCTGGCTCTATCCTGGGCCGATGTTAATTACGATTGGATCTCCTTCCCCATCCTGTTCATGTTCGCTTTCTCACTGGCCATGTTGCTCCTCTTCATAATAATCGAGAGCCGGGCTAAAGAACCCATCCTGCCCCTGTGGATCTTCAGGAACCGGATAGTGACCATAGCATCGATAGTCACCTTCATCTTGGGCTTTGGCATGTTCACCGGTATTATATTTATCCCGCTTTACTTCCAGGGGGTGCTGGGGACATCCGCCACAGCCAGCGGCGGTTTTCTGACGCCTATGATGCTGGGTTTAGTGGTGGGTAGTGTGATCTCCGGCCAGGTGCTTTCGCGCGCAGGAGGGCACTATCGGCTCCAGGGCACGGCCGGCATTATAATCATGGCTCTGGGTTTCTTTCTACTCTCCAGGATGACGGTGGAAACCAGCTATGCGACGGCCATAATGAACATAGTTGTGATGGGCTTCGGCTTGGGCATCACTATGCCCATGTACATCATTGCGGTTCAGAACGCCGTGCCTTATTCCGTTATGGGAATAGCCACCTCAACAAATGCTTTCTTCCGCTCTATCGGCGGCGCTTTAGGGTTGGCTGTCGTAGGTTCCTTAATGACCCGCCGCTTCGCAACCGAGTTCATGGGAGGTCTCCCGCCCGAGGTATCGGCTGTTGTTCCCTCTGAGCAATTATCCTCCATTGTCGATAACCCCCAGGCGCTGGTCAGCCCAGAGGCACAGGATGAGCTGAGAAGCTTTTTCGAAAACATGGGGTCTCAGGGCGCTGAGATTTTTCAGCAGTTACTATCAACGCTGCGCGAGGCTCTGAATTCAGCTCTGACGGAGGTCTTCCTGGTTGCTCTTGGCGTGATCGCTGTGGCTTTTCTGGTAAACTTCTTCATCAAGGAAATCCCGCTGCGTAAGCATCTATAAGCTGGTCAGGGGAGGGAAGAGATTTAACAACTCCGCTAAAAAAGCCAACAATCCCCCGTCTCGGAAACAAGTAATGGCTGTAGAGCGAAACTAACGCCCTTGCACCAGTGAGAGGAATTCGGCGCGGGTGGCTGCATTAGTACGGAACAGCCCCCTGTTCGCTGAGGTGATGATGTTCGACCCCGGCTTTTTCACCCCCCGCAGGGTCATGCACATGTGCTCCGCCTGGATCACCACCGCCACCCCATTGGGCTCGAGGGCTTCCATGATTGTCTCCGCGATCTGGGTGGTCAGTCTCTCCTGAATCTGGGGTCGCTTTGACAAAATCTCTACAACGCGGGCCAGTTTTGAGGCACCGACAACGCGCCCCTTGGGGATATAGCCGATGTGAGCCATCCCGTAGAAGGGTAGTAGGTGATGCTCACACAGTGAGTAGAAGGGGATGTCCTTGATAATCACCATCTCGTGGTGCCCTTCCTCAAAGCCGACGGTAAGCTCCTCCTTGGGGTCGACGCCGATACCCATGAAAAGCTCGGCATACATCTCGGCGATGCGCCTGGGGGTCCCCACCATGCCCTCCCTCGTTGGGTCTTCACCGATCGCTTCGATTATGGAGAGCACTGCTTTCTCAATATTGCGCTCGTCGACCAATGGCCCTCCTTTCAGCGTTTCCCGTAGACCTTGCGGTCCAAGTGTCGGATGGTATCCTTTGCCGGAATAGTATAGAGCTCCGCCCCAAGGTAAAGGGCGGGTGAGACGCGTTCCAGATTGAGCGCCTGCTCCCTGGTAAATAGCTTCTCCTCAAAGTGGGAAGCTAGTATCTCGCCAACAACCCACACATGGTCGCCATAGGTTTTATGGTCCACCAGCCGGCACTCGTAACAGGCATAGGCATCCTTCAAGATGGGCACCGACGTCTTCAGCGGCTTCTCCTTTTCGATTCCCCACCTCTGGAACTTGTCCCCCTCCCTGCCCGAGATGCCACCCACCGAAGCTATGAGTTCCGCCTTCTCAACGGGCATGAAGTTCACCCCAAACTCCTTGGACTCAAGTATCATCTCCATGGTGAGCCTTTTCGGGGCGATGGAAACCCCAAACAGGGGAGGATTAACTGAAATGGAGGAGTGCCATGCTACGGCCATGCAGTTGTCCTTTCCCCCGGCGTGGACGGTGACTATGAGGGCCACCCTGGGGTAGTGGTGAGAGTACTTTCCTGCACCTTCTTGGCTCACTTTAGCCATTGAGACCTCCTTTCCTCAGCATCATTCCAGTCCCAATGCTCGCTCGATAGCGGCGAGCTCCGCGGGAAGCTCAGCAGGAGGCTGGGCGCATTCTATCGCAGTATCCGGGTCCTTCAGCCCGGCGCCGGTGATGATGCAGACCACTTTTTTGTCCTTCAGGCTCATGCCCTGTCCCGTCACCTTCAACAGACCGGCCACGGAGGCCGCAGAGGCCGGCTCGCCGAAGATGCCTTCCGAGGTAGCGAGCAGGCGATAGGCGGAGAGGATATCTTCATCGGTGACCGAGTCGATGATACCACCCGATTCATCCCTGGCGGCTACCGCCTCCTGCCAGCTTGCCGGGTTGCCGATCCTGATCGCTGTGGCTACCGTCTCCGGGTGCTCAAAGGCCCTCCCCTGGACAATAGGGGACGCCCCTTCAGCCTGAAATCCCATCATCCTCGGCTTTTTGGTGGAACGACCCGCCTGATGATACTCTATATAGCCCTTCCAGTAGGCGGTGATATTTCCCGCATTGCCCACCGGGATGAAGTGGTAGTCCGGGGCATCGCCCAGCGCATCTACGATCTCAAAGGCGGCGGTCTTCTGCCCCTCGATGCGATTGGGGTTAAGGGAATTGACCAGGGTGAGGGGATGTTTCTGGGTCAGGGTGCGCACAATTTGCAGCGCCTGGTCGAAGTTGCCATCGATGGCAATGATCCTGGCCCCATAGATAAGGGCCTGGGACAGCTTCCCCTGGGCGATCTTTCCCTCGGGGATGATGACAATGGTCTGCAGCCCGAATCTCGCACCGAAGGCAGCCGCCGAGGCGCTGGTATTGCCGGTGGAGGCGCAGATAATGGCCTTGCTCCCCTCCTCCACCGCCTTGGCCACGGCAACCACCATCCCGCGGTCCTTGAAGGAGCCGGTGGGATTGCACCCCTCAAGCTTGAAGTAAAGCTCGCACCCCAGCTCCTTCTCGATCTGCCGCGAGCGAACCAGAGGGGTATCCCCCTCCCCCAGTGTGATGATGGGGGTATGTAGGGTGATGGGGAGGAATTCTTCGTATCGTTCTAAAACGCCTTTTTCGCCCATTTTAATTTTTATCGCCTGGCAACCGATTTTCGCCTCACGAAGCCAGATACGCTCTGTTAGGCGAAGTCGCTGTATATTCATTCAGGTTCGTATGAACGTTGTCTACCGCTATCATACTCTATCTCTATAAGCTCGTTGCTAGAACATGTGTGTAAAGAAATAACTATCATCTCTTGCTCTTCCGGGTAGAATTCATGGGGCACATTTTTATCAATAATATACCAACTTTCATCATCCTGTGGATCAAATAATCTCAGTTCTTTCCATTGTTTGGCAATTTTAACTTTCCCTTTCCCGTCAATCATTACCGTATGTTGAATACTATTAGGATGATAATGAGCAACAGAAGGAGTATTTCTCCTAAGAACAAATGTCCAAACAGACTGGATCTCTGGAAGAAATCTATCTTTAAAAGGGGTTATGCCTATGGTCTCCCAAACAAAGGGCTCATCCGATTTTTGAATCTGCGCCTTAAGATTGTCCACAGTTTCTTTAACAGACGAATCCTTTAATAATATTCTAACTACAGCATTTAAGTCCTTCAAATACTCCTTCTTCATGACTCTTTTTATCTAATCGGCCGACCCGTTCATATTATATGGACGTAGCCCTTCAGTCCTCCGCGCGGACGAAGTTCGAGATCTCCCGCACTACGTCGAGGCGCTCGATCTCGCCCATCGCCTGTTGCATTGCCTGCTCCTTCGCCGGGTAGGTCATGAGCACGATCTCCGCCATATCGGCGGAGACATCGCTCTCCTTCTGAATCACCGAGGAGATGCTGATCTGGTTGTCGCCCATGACCTTGGAGATCTTGGCCAGTACGCCGGGGCGATCGACGGTACTCATCCTGAGATAGTACCGGGTCTCGATCTCCGAGATAGGCTTGATCCGCTTTTTAGGGTCCAGCCGCAATGCGGGGCTGATACTTACCCCGCGGTTGATCCGCTGTGCGACATCGATTACATCGGCGATCACGGCGCTTGAAGTGGGAGAAGGGCCTGCCCCCTGCCCGTAGAATAGCACTCGCCCCACCAGGTCGCCCTCCACCTGAACCGCATTATAGACGCCATCCACCTTGGCCAGGAGCAGGTCTTGGGGAAGGAAAACAGGGTGGACACGCACCTCAACGGCGCCATCCTGCTCTTTGGCGATGGCGAGGAGCTTTATCTCGTAGCCCAGCTCCTTTGCGTAGCGGAAGTCGCGGGATGAGAGGCGGGAAATGCCCTCCCGATAGATGTCATCGGGGTGCACCTCGACTCGAAAGGCCAGGGAGGTGAGTATGGCGAGCTTGTAAGCTGCGTCTATCCCCTCGATATCGTTTGTGGGGTCGGCTTCAGCGTAGCCAAGCTCCTGCGCCTGCTTCAGCGCCGAGGAGAAGTCGAGCCCCTCGGAGGCCATCCTGGTAAGGATGTAGTTGGTGGTGCCATTGATAATGGCATAAATAGCCGAGATCTCATTGGCTAAAAGGTCCTGCTTGAATGGGGCGATCAGGGGGATGCCCCCGCCCACACTGGCCTCGTAGAGGATGTCAACTCCATTCTCTTTGGCCAGGGAGAGGAACTCGGGGAAATGCTTTGCCATCACCTCCTTATTGGAAGTGACAACATATTTCCCCCTATTCAGCGCCTCGTTGATAAATTCCATGGCGGGGTGCTCGCCGCCCAGAACCTCGATTATTATATCGATCTCCGGGTCGCCTATGACCTCTGCCGGGTCGGTGGTAAAGAGATCGGAGTCCATCTTAGAAGCGCGTGTCTTGGCGAGGTCTTTCTCCGCTATTTTCCTCAGGCGTAGCGGGCAGCCCACCTGAGCATCGAGTGCCTCCGCCCGCCCGGATAGCGCCCTGGCCACGCTGCCGCCCACCACGCCCAGCCCCAGCAGTCCGATCCCGATGCTCTCCTTTTTACCCAATTGTCATTTCCTCCGCTAACTTATTCGGTCTAAGGCCCACTCATAAAGGTCTTCCAGATTTTTCATATATTCCGGATTTTCCTGATCGTACTTCGGGTTGCGCTCCACCTTATTCTCCCTCTCCTGCACAAGCCAGCTAGCAAGTTCGTTGGTTGCTAGCTGTTTTCGTACCTCTTCATCAAGCGCCCGTTCCTCCTTGTCCAGGACTTTGATTATATAGTAGCCATCATTAGTAAAAAAGGGCTCGCTAACGTTACCGATATTGCTGCTAAAGGCGATCTCGTCAAACTCCTGGATCATTATCCCTCGGGGCAGCCAGCCCAGGTCGCCATCACCATGCTGCTCGGCAAGAGAGGCGAAATCCTCGCCCTCAGACAGGTTCCCCATTACCACCTGTGCCTCTTCCTCGGTGGCTACCATGATCGCCTGCACATGAACCTGCTCGGCGGATTGGGGAATCTGGGCCAAGAAATATTTGCCCAGCTTATCTCGTAATAGGTCCGTCTTAATCACCTCTCGGAATTTCTCATCCGAAAGCCCCATGTTGCTGAGCACCTGCTGGTAGCGCTCCTCGAACTCCTCATCGCTAAGTGGTTCTCCATCCTCTTCAATCAAGAGTCTTATCCCTTGGGTGACCTCATCATCGGTGACGCTCAGTTCGTCAGCGGGCGCCCCCTCCATTATGAAAGCCTCAGCTCCCTGCTTCACCAGATCGTTCATCTCCAAGAACAGAATAGGATCTTCACGCTCGTTACCTGAAGATGGATAAAGGCCAAGCTGGCACAGGTGAAGCGCATCGGCATAGTCAGCCCGACTAAAAACCCTATCCCCCACCGTGGTGACCCGCTCCCCAGTCGGGGCGATGATTGTGGCATAGACTCCATAGCCGATGATTGCCAGGACTACGGTAATAACCAGTGTGCCCGAGGCGATAATGATCCGTCGCCTGCGCCTCTCCCACTGCCATCGCGCCAGGCGACGCTTGGTGATCTCCCGCTTTGGTGGCGCCTTTACTTTTTTCGCCATTTTTTCGTAATAAAGCGCTCTAGGGGGCTTTGGAAGCTATCGAAGGGAGGTTTAAGGTGGGGAAAGCGTTTATTCCCGTGAGCCCATGCTGCCGGCCTGCTGAATATGGGCTGGGGTAAAGGGGAGTAGCGCGAGATGCCGCGCCCGCTTTACCGCCATCGCCAGTGCCCGCTGGTGCTTGGCACAGGTGCCGGTGCGGCGACGAGGCTCGATCTTTCCCCGATCCGAGATATAGCGACGGAGCATCGCTGGGTCCTTGTAATCGATAGTTTCCACATGGGCAACACAGAAGGAGCAGACCTTGCGCTTCGGGATAAACCTCCTGCCCCCGCTGCCGCCGGGCCTTCCTCTTCCCTTTGCTTTCGATGACCTTGCAGGCTTTCTTCCAGGCATTTCTTAATTCCCCCTAATTCCTTTAGAAGGGGAGCTCCTCCGGCTGTATCTCTTCCACCGCCTCCACCGCCTCCACCGCCCCCTCAGCCTCCTCAGGAAGCGGGGCGGCTCCAGGGCGATCGAGGAAAATCACCCTGTTGGCCACAATCTCAGTGGTGAAGCGCTTCTGGCCGTCCTGTCCCTCCCAGGTACGGGTGCTCAGCCTTCCCTCAACATAGGCCCGCCGCCCTTTGGCAAGGAACTGATTGCAGGTCTCCGCCAGCTTGCCCCAGGTGACCACAGTAAACCACTCCGTATCCTGCTTTCTCTCCCCTTCAGAGGTGGTGTAGGTCCGCGTGGTAGCGAGACGAAAGGAGGTAACCTGGTTACCGCTGGGGGTAAAACGCATCTCGGGGTCGGTGCCAAGGTTTCCAATAACCATTATCTTATTCAAACTCGCCATCTCCAAACTCCTTTCCCCTAATCACTCAACCTGACCAGCAGGTGACGCAGGATCTCCTCCGAGAGTCCCAGGCTTGCTTCAAGCTCCGCAGTTAGCTTGGGATCCATTCTGAACTGAGTGAGTACATAATTCCCTTCCATAAAATTCCTTATCGGGTAAGCAAGCTTCCTTCTACCCCATTGATTCACCTCGGTGGTGGAACCACCCCGATCGATGATGAATTGATTTATCTTCTCTATGGTAGCGGCAATTTCCTCATCGGCTACCGATGGACTGATGATCACTACGAGTTCGTAGTCACGCAATCGATTACCTCCAGACTTTGGCGTAGGCTTCATGATTATGACCTGGATTATAACATGAAAAGGCTGTAGCGACAACTAACCCAGCCCGGGTACTGGGAAACGACGGGAAATCCCGCTAACCGCGTGACGCACCTCCTTATAGGTATGCCGATCACCGATATTTGCGAGCACTTTAACGATGAGCTGAGCAATGCTCCTCATTTCATCGGGGCCAAAGCCGCGCGTGGTTACTGCAGGTGTACCCAGTCTAATGCCACTGGTAACTTGGGGAGGGCGACTATCGAAGGGGATAGCATTCCGGTTAACCGTGATCCACACGGAGTCCAGGGCTTCCTCCACTTGCTTGCCGGTAAACCCTGTAGGGGAGAGATCGATGAGCAGGAGATGGTTGTCGGTGCCCCCGGAGACGAGGCGCAGCCCCTCCCGCTGAAGCTCGCTTGCCAGGATGCGGGCATTCTCCACCACCGCACGCTGATAGCTGACGAAATCCGGCTTCATTGCCTCACCAAAGGCCACCGCCTTAGCTGCGATGGCGTGCATCAATGGGCCGCCCTGCATCCCTGGGAAGACTGCCTCATCCAATGGGGAGGCAAACCGCGCTTTGGACAAGAGGAAGCCACCACGCGGCCCCCGGAGCGTCTTATGGGTGGTGGAGGTGACGATGTCAGCATGGGGCACGGGGGTGGGATGCACCCCGGCGGCGATCAGCCCCGCCAGGTGGGCCATATCTGCCATTAGATGTGCCCCCACAAGGTCGGCGATCTGGCGAAACCGCTGAAAGTCGATAATCCTGGGATAGGCACTGGCGCCTGCCACGATGAGCTTAGGTCGGTGCTCCACGGCTAGCCGCTCGATCTCATCGTAGTCCAATCGCTCTGTCTCCCGGCTCACCCCATAGGTGACGAAGCGATAGAGCCTGCCGGAGAAATTGAACGCGCTGCCGTGGGTAAGGTGCCCGCCGTGGGCTAAGCTCATCGCCAGCACGGTATCCCCGTGGTCGAGCAGGGTGAAATATGCGGCCATGTTCGCCTGGGCGCCACTGTGGGGCTGGACATTGGCATGCTCGGCCCCAAAAAGCCGCTTCGCCCGCCCCCTCGCCAGCTCCTCCACCAGGTCTACTGCCTGACACCCCCCATAATAGCGGCGCTTCGGGTAGCCCTCGGCGTACTTGTCGGTGAGCACCGATCCTTGAGCCTCCAGAACCGCCGGCGAGGCATAGTTCTCGGCGGCGATGAGCTCGATATTCCGTCGCTGGCGCTCCGCCTCACGGCGAATCGCCTGCCACATCTCCGGATCGCTCTTTTCGACTGCGGTGCCCTGATTGGTAGACTTCCTCTTCATACTTATTACCCTGCGGTGGGTGCAAAATAAAAGGCCACGCCTTCTCCTGGCGGGCGTTAGTTTACTTCACCGCCCTTTCCCTGTCAACAACCCTGTTTTTCGCCCGATTGACCCAGCCTGGCAACCTCGATGAGGGCAAGCAGCCCGCCCGAGACCAGGGAATGACCCCCGAGGATGATGGGGATGGGCGCCTCCAGTGCCTTTTGGGTGAATTCACGGGCAAAGGGGTTATCGATCTTATCGTACTGTCCCAGGTCGGAGTAGAAGCGGTCGGCAAGGCTGAGATTAAGCTCGAAGTGGGTGAAGAGCACCCTGGTGTCGATGAAGGCGGCATGTCCCAACTGAGCTAAGGTTTCAAAGAAGCGCTCTGTTCCCACCTGCTCCAGATAGAAGCCTAAGATAGTGCACACCTCACCGCGTTGGTCACGCTCGTCGGCGTGCAGGCTTCGCTCCTCGGAGAGCATGCGCACCCGGCAGGAGGTCTCCCGCTCCAGTTGGGACCAAACATGGCTGCCTACACGCCCTGCTACTAGAACCTGGGCGTCCCCGTTGGTAAAGAGGCGCACCGCCTGTTCCAGGTGAGAGGTATCTAGGTGGAGCCCCTCAAGATATGCTCTGGTGTGGCGACCGATACCTGGGTGAAGCTTGAGGATTAAGAGGTCAGTGGGGGTATCCACATCGAACTGATAGCAAGCAGTGTGCGGCAGTGAGATCTCGCTTAGATTAGCCTGCCGAACCAGAAGCTGTACCAGGGGATTATCGGTCGCGGGAAGCTGGATGGCCCCGATAGCCCTCCCCGGGGTGAAGGCGACCAGATCGGCAGAGAAGGGATTGTTGGTGATCACCGTATCTTTTGAGGAGGAGAGCTGTTGGCCAAGGGCTCTCAACTCATCGGAGGAGAGGAGGGGGATACTGCCCCCGCCAATATAAAAGGGCGTTTCAATATCGTACTTGTCAATAATCTCTTTGAGCCTTTTACCGAAGTGAAAGGGGCATCCGCTGGGCTCGATCACCACGGAGGGATCGGGCTGGCCTCCATTGGTGACCAGGATCACCCCATCGAAGATGCCGGCCTGCTGCGCCCGCTCTATGGTGTCCTGGGCGATGGCACGGTGGCAACCGGCGACCATCTCCGCCACCGGGCTGCCCCCGATACCGCCGAGGAAAAGTATTGCATGTACCTTCGCCACCTGCTCACACCTCCCGCGCCAGCGTTAAGCCCCATACCGAGGTGGCTCCCGCCCTTTTCAGCGTAGTGGCACAAGCATCGAGGGTGGCGCCTGAGGTGCATACATCATCGATGAGGAGGATGCGCCTCCCCGCCAGTTGTCGATCCCGGCAGGTAAAGGCGCCGGCCACATTGCTCTGGCGGTCCTCGGCGCTGTTGGTTTTGGTTTGGGGAGGGGTGTTTTTGAGGCGAAGGAGCGCCCCCTCAACTATCGGCAGCGAGGCAAGCTTGCTCAATTCCCTGGCCAGTAGGGAGGACTGATTATAGCCCCGTTCCCTGAGGCGTCGAGGGTGAAGGGGCACCGGGATCAAGGTGTCAGCGGGTAAAGGGTGTGCGCCTAAATATTCCTCCATTAGTTGAGCGAGTGGTGCTGCGAGCGCCTTCACATTCTGATACTTAAATTGGATGATCGCCTGGCGCACCACCCCATTGAAGGGGAAAGGGGAGCGGATGCCCTCGATCTCAATGGGGTGATTTTCACAGTCATGGCAGAGGGTGCCAAAAGAAAGCGGTTTGCCACACTTGGCGCATAGCGGAGTGGGGAGGTGAGGCAGCGCTGATTGGCACGGGGAACAAAGAAAACTCCCCCCGGTCCCACAACCAACGCACCGCGGGGGGAAAAGGAGGTCAAGAACCAACGTCTTGAGCTGATACAACGAAGCAACTAGGTTCACAAAGAGAAGTGAGCCTGCTTTCTTCTAATGTCGAGCAAAACGCTCTTTTATTTAGCGCGCCTTGACGGTATGCCCGACGCCGCTGATGATGGGTTCGTTCAAATAGAGGTCGCCGTTCCTGATCTTAATGTTGTAGCCACAATCGGGGTTGGTACAAACCCAGGCCTTGTAGTGGATCGGCGCCCCTTGACTGCCAAAGTCTGACAGGGGGACTAAATCTCCAGTATTACACTTCAGGCATTTGGGGAAAGCATTGTTCTCCAAGAGCCACCTCCCATCCTAGTATCAAAGCTAGTATACACTAAAGATAAGGGCTTGGCAAGACATTGTACTTAGCCAATACATTAGTGGCAGATTGCCTCCTGTCTCATTGACCCTGTCATTGCGCCACCGATTTATTGGTATTGGGGGAATCAATCTCAGGGGTGGTGAGTGGGCAGGTATGCAACGGTGAGATTGATTCGCTGCGCTCGCAATGACGATAAAGGTGTTTCGCTCAAGACGAGCCGTGCAATGACTAATGAAAGAGTGCCTTACAATGACGGTAGAGTGTCACCCATCTGTCTGAACGAACTCAGACATGCTGCTCGCTCAGGTGATCGGTGACGCACCAGCTCTGCTCCTTGATTTTCTTAGTAGCCCTCAGGTAGGAACTTTCCCACCAGCCCTGATAATAACTCGGGCATCCTTAATGTCCTCTTGAGCGAGGCGGGGTGTCTAATTCGCTACGCTCAGAGTGAAAAGGGGTAGCTAAGGTAGGGTAGGTTGAGGTAAAACCATCCCAGGTGTCACCTATCTAGACGAGATCAGCCACCCTTTAGTTCGATTGAGGCGAGGCGATTATAGATGGCGCCCGATGGGGTGAGGGTGCTCCTCATCAGGCTGATCTGCTTTACTTCCTGAGCGGGGCTGCCTTCAGATTTAGTGGCCATGACCAGTTTCCCGATGCTATTTCTCTCCCCCAGGGAAGCCCGCTCGCGGAGCCGCCCCAGGGTGAGGTGGGGTGAAAAGGGGCGCTTCTCTATAGCGAAACCGAGTGGCACAAGGGCCTGGTCGATGCCCCGCTGCAAGGCGATCAGGGGATCTACCTCCCCTGTTACCGCCACCCAGATAACCCGGGGACGCTGAAGATTGGGGAATGCACCTAGACCGCCGATCTGTAGCTTAAGGGGGGATAAACCCTGAGATGCCGAGGTGATGGCCTCTATTATCCTGGGCACCTGATCGGTGGCGATGTTTCCCAGAAATTTTAGGGTGAGGTGAATGCCTTTTGGGTCAACCCATTTTACGTAGGGATGTTCAGCAGGTCTTAGCCTATCCTCCAGAGAGGAGAGGCTATCCTTGACCGGGTCGGGCAGCTCGATGGCAATAAAGGCGCGGATCTTTTCCATTACAAACCAAGAAGCCTTCTGGCGTTCCCTCCCAGAATCAAAGCCTCTGCCTCCTCCCCCATGTCCAGGGAAAGGAGCTGCTTCATAACCCGGCTCGGCGGCATCACGGGGTAGTCGCTGCCGAACAGGATTTTCTCCACCCCCACGATCTCTGCGACATGTCTGAAAATCTCCGGGCGGTAGAGATAGGGCGACGCCGAGCTATCGAAGAAGACGTTTTTCAGCGCCTCTGCCACCTCGGGCATCAAGGCGTAGAAGGGCAGTCCACCCCCCCAGTGGGCGCATACTATGGTCATATCTGGAAATCTGTTGATAAGCTTTTCGAGGACGTCGGGGGTGATTTTCTGCTTTCCAACATATTCATGTCCCACCGGCTCGGAGGCATGGACTAGCAGGATGAGGCGGTGGCGAAGCGCCACCTCGAAAATAGTGTCCATTGCTGTCTCATCACCCCTTTCGAGGCCGTGAAAATCGGGTCTCATTTCCCCAATGCCCCTAATCCCGCCGCGGACGCAGCGCTCGAGCTCGGCGATGGCTGCCTCCTCCGCCTTTGGCGGGAGGGAACAGAAGCCCACCAGACGGTCGGGATAGCGGGATATAGACTCCATGATATGGTCATTGGTCTCCTGGCATAGCTCCAGGCTGCTCCAGTTGGCATTGAGGATGACGGAGCGGTCGATGCCCTCCTCATCCATGATGGCGATGAGGTCATCGCAGGAGGCGATCTTAGCGTTGGGTTTAGCGTAGATTCGGGCAAATAATGGGTCGCGAGCTACGTACTCCTCTCGGTACTCGTTGAACCGTGGGGGGAAGATGTGGGTGTGGAAGTCTACAATCACCCTTAGATTTTAGGGGAGATTTGCCTCAAGGTCAAGGAAAGCTATAGACAAGGTAATTATGTTGCTATATAATAGCCTAACACGGCAAGGGGGTGTCCATTTGCTTTCATCGAAGCGAGGCCTCAACAAAAAACCTGAGCTTGCACCCTCGGCACCGCACTCAGCAGCCGAGGGTGCTTCTTCTAATGAGGTAGAGCTCACCCGGTCCATAGAGGAGATGAGGGAAAAGGCGAAAAAACTGCGCCGCCACATCATCACCATGACCGCAAAGGCGGGTAGCGGTCATCCCGGCGGCTCCCTCTCCGCAGTGGAGCTGGTGACTGCCCTATTCTTTCATGAGTTACGCCACGACCCCCAGAACCCCCGTTGGCCCGATCGTGATCGATTTGTGTTAAGCAAGGGCCACGCCGCGCCACTTCTCTACGCTGCCCTGGCGGAGACAGGATACTTCCCTGTTGCGGAGCTCTTGACCCTGAGGAAACTGGGCAGCCGCATGCAGGGTCATACCGATATGGTCACCACTCCCGGCGTGGAGATGTCCGCGGGCGCTTTGGGGCAGGGGTTGTCCTTCGGCATTGGCACCGCCCTCGCCGCGGGCCTCGATGGTCGGGACTATCGGGTGTATGTTATCCTTGGGGCCGGGTAGTACGACGCGGGGCAGGTATGGGAGGCAGCGATGGCCGCCGCTCACTTCAAGCTGGATAACCTGGTGGCCATGATTGACCGCAACTGCCAGCAGATCGATGGCTGGTGCTGCGACGTGATGGATACAGAGCCTTTTCCTGAAAAGTGGCGCTCCTTCGGCTGGCATACCATCGAGGTTGATGGGCACGACCTGGCTCAAATCATCGCCGCCCTTGCCGAGGCGAAAAAGATAAAGGGAAAGCCCACTGCCATCATCGCCCACACCACTAAAGGGAAAGGGGTCAGCTTCATGGAGAATAACCCCGAGTTTCACGGCAAGGCCCCCACACCGGAGGAGGCGGAGCGGGCGCTTAAGGAGCTGGAGTAGAAATGGCTCAGGAGATGTCCGTCAGGGATGCCTACGGGAATACCCTGGTCGAGCTGGGCAGGGAGAATGAGAATATCGTGGTGCTCGATGCCGACCTCTCCCGCTCCACCATGACCCATTTGTTCGCCAAGGAGTTCCCCGACCGCTTCTTCGATTGTGGCATCGCCGAGCAGAACATGATGGGTATTGCCGCCGGGCTTGCCGCATCTGGGAAGACGGTGTTTGCCAGCACCTTTGCTATTTTTGCCACCGCGCGCTGCTATGACCAGGTTCGGGTGTCCATTGCCCAGTCCCACCAAAATGTGAAGATCGTGGCTACCCACAGCGGTATTACCGTGGGGGAGGATGGT
>DAOWEF010000048.1 GCA_030638665.1 Dehalococcoidia bacterium | reverse complement strand
GCATTTTTCAAGATCGATGTGGATAGTCACGATTTTCCTCAATTCCCCTCAACAGTGAAGCAAGTCAAATAAAAGCTTTGTATCTTCGTCTGGTAATATGCCTATCTCGCTTGCGAGTTGTGCGAGAGTGATAGCACCTTCGCGAGTTGGGTGTAGAAACTTAACATAAATTTCGGACTCACCTCTTTTTGTTTTCAATAACTCGGGATTATTTCTTATGAAAGCCATGGTACTTTTAGAGCTTTCTGAAATTGGTACTAGACCCAATAACAGGGTGTAATCAGAATTAAATAGCTCATCGTATCCCTTGGCTTGGAAGATATCCGCAAATCTCGGACTTATCTTGAATTATGCGATAATCAGTTTCTTGTCCCGTTTCTGTTGTGTCCAAATAAGTCCCATTATGTCGGGAGTTGGGAGCGTTCTTCTATCGCACTTTGATAACGTGGCATTTTTAAAAAGGAATCGCGGGTGTGGCTTCTTTCTTCCATGTACTTCAAAGTCGACGAAATAACCCTTATTCTTAAAATGGTCTTCAATCGCTTCTTTAACCAAAGGATAATAATCCTGTTCTTTCATTTGATTATCAGCCATGATACCTCCCGTTAAACCCGCATCCTAGACTATCTCCTCCAGCTTCTGCACTAGCTGGTCTAATTGCTCGTCCAAGCTGCCCTGGAGCATCTCGCTCTTGTGCGTCCTCTTGGGGAAGAAGACCTTGACCACGCGGGTAGGGGAGCCGGCGAGGCCGGCCTTGTCCCCATCGGCACCTATGTCCGCGGCTGTCCAGACGGGTATCTGCGCGGCCTTGGCTTTCATGGACCCGCGCAGGGATGGCAGGCGGGGCACGTTTATCTCCTTGACAACGGTGATTACCGCAGGCAGAGCCATCTCGATGGTTTCGTAGCCCTCCTCGACCATCCGCTGAACCCTTATATACCCGTCCCTTATCTCCTCCACTGTGCTCACATAGGCTACAAATGGTATCCCCAGCATCTCGGAAAGCCCGGGACCTACCTGGCCGGTGTCCCCGTCCAGCGTCTGGCGGCCGCAGATTATGACATCGTAGTCCACTATCTTGGCCATCGCCCGGGAGAGAACATAGGAGGTAGCCCAGGTATCGGAGCCGGCTAACGCTCGGTCGCTGAGCAGGATGGCCTCATCGGCGCCGAGGGAGATCGTTTCCCTTAACGCCTCCTCTGCCTGGGGAGGCCCCATGCTGATAGCGATAACCTTGCCCCCACACCTTTCGCGCAGGCGAACAGCTTCCTCAAGAGCATAACAATCGAAGGGATTGATGATGCTTTGTACTCCCTCGCGGACCAGTGTGTTGGTCTCGGGGTCAATCTTGATCTCTGTTGTACCCGGCACCTGCTTTATGCAGACCACCATGTTCATTCGCGCAGCGCCTTCCTCTTCAATAGCTCGAGGGCGATAACGTTTCTCAACACCTGATTGGTGCCCTCATATATCTGGTTGATCTTGGCGTCGCGCATCATTTTCTCCATAGGGTAATCGCGCATGTAGCCCACGCCGCCAAAGACCTGCAGCGCGTCGGTGGTTACCTTCATCGCCATATCTGTGGCGAAGACCTTGGCCATGGCCCCTTCTTCGGTGAAGTCCTTGGCTCCGCTGTCGATGGTTTTAGCTGCAGCATAGACCAGAGTTCTTGCTGCTTCCAGTTCCATAGCCATGTTGGCCAGCATGTGCTGAACGGCCTGGATGGCGGAGATTGGCTGCCCGAACTGTTCCCGCTGCCGGGCATAGGCTACCGCTGCTTCCAGGGCCCCCTGGGCGAGTCCAACTGACAGAGCACCGACACCGGGGCGGGATGAGTCCAGGGTTTTCATGGTCACGACAAACCCCAGTCCCTCTCTGCCCACCAGGTTATCCTTGGGCACCCGGCAGTTATGGAAAACAAGCTCACGAGTAGCAGAAGCGCGGATTCCCATCTTCTGCTCCTTCTTGCCGAAGGTAAATCCGGGCGTTCCTTTTTCCACTATGAAGGCGCTAGCGCCGCGGCTGCCTCTTGACGGGTCGGTCAACACGATGACTGTGTAGATCTCAGCTTCACCACCATTGGTGATGAACTGCTTGGTACCGTTGATGATGTAGTCGTCACCATCGCGGGTCGCGGTTGTCTTTATCGCAGCGGCGTCGCTACCGGCTGCGGACTCGGTCAGGCCAAAGGCGGTGAGTTTCGCTCCATCAGCTATAGCGGGTAGGTACTTCTGCTTCTGTTCGTCATTTCCGTAAAGCAGTATGGGTACGGTTCCCAGTGCGTCTGCAGCGTAGGTGAGGGCAACAGCGCAGCAGGCTCGGCTCAGCTCCTCAATGGCGATGCACAGGGCGAAGCTGCCCTCCCCCAAACCCTCATACTGCTCGGGTATGAAGATTCTGAACAGGTCGGAGTTGGCCATATCCTTGACAATTGCCCAGGGAAACTCCTCTTTCTCGTCCAGCTCCGCCCGCACCGGGAGTATCCTTTCTTCGGCAATCCTTCGAGCTAGACTCTTGATGAGCTTTTGCTGTTCAGTTAAGAAATACTCCAAGCTAACTCTCCTTTTATAGATGATAAACTATATTGTATCCACTTTTTGAAACTTATCAAGTCTCCTTAGAGAGAAAGTGGTGGCTGCCTTACCAGGGTGTTCTTTCAGGGGGCTCGCTTGGCATCGGCTCGAATCAATATTTGGCGGAAAGTGTCTTCCTTTGTTTTCCCGATGACCTTCACTTCGGCCCCCAATGTTCAAGAAGGCCGGCTTTTCCCGGCCTTCCTTTTCCTGGGTGGACCCTCCTTTCAGGGGTTTAAGGTAAGGATCTTGCTTGCCTCTTCGGGATGGCTGGCGATGAAGCAAAGCTCATCGTCGGTTAGCGGCAACTGGGTGTGGGCGCTGGCGAACTGCACTAGCTCCAGGATATGTTTGGTACTGTCATCGTCGGGGAGGGAGACGCCGATCTCCTCGTAGACATGCCGGAACCCGGCGATACCGCCAAACTCCCCGGTGGTTATCATCCGGCCGGTGGGGATGCGTTCATCCTCCCCGCGGCCCAGGCTCTCGTACTCGAAAAGCTCATAGTTGCGGCGATCCTTGAGAGCGCCATCGGCGTGGATGCCGGCCTCATGAGCGAAGATGTTGAAGCCCACCCCGGGCTGGTTTATTGGGATAGGTATGCCGAATGCATAGGAGACATATTTGGCCAGCTTGTCAGCCACCGTGAGATTGAGGGGGTCGGCGATCTCACACTCTTGCATATCCCGGCCAAACTTGAGGGCCAGGATGCAGCTTACCAGGTCCGTCTGCCCCGCCCGCTCACCAACCCCGTTCACCGAGGTATTGATATAGCTATCGACGCCGCCGTCGAGCGCCCCTTTGGCCCCGGCGATGGCGTTGGCCACCGCCATGCCCAGGTCATTGTGGCAGTGGAGTTCGATAGGGATCTTCACCTTCTCCGCCAGGGCTTTTGTCCGCTCATAAATACTCATCGGGGTATCGTAGCCCAGGGTGTCGCAGTACCTTATGCGGTCAGCCCCGGCCTCCTTAGCTGCCTGGGCAAACTCTATGAGATAGGCCATGTCGGTGCGCGAGGCGTCCTCAGCATTCACCCCCAGGGTATTCACCCCGTTACTCCGGGCGTAGCTTGCTGCTTCCACCATCTCGTGGATAACCTTCTCCCGGTCCAGCTTGCCGCGGAACTTGTGAAGGATCATTTGGTCCGATGTGGAGATGGAGATGTTGAGGTCGCGCACCCCACTGGCCAGGGAATCCTTCACATCCCCAACGATGGCGCGGCACCAGCCCTCCAGAACCAGATCTCCGAAAATCCCCTGCTCTTTTAGCTCCAGATTACCCTGAATGTAGTTTCGCTCGTGTCTCACCGTGGGGAAGGAGAACTCCGATTGGTGGAGACCCATCTCCCCCAGGTAGAAATTGAGCATGGTCTTTTGCAGCTTAGCCATAATGATGCGTGATGCTTGGACCGCATCGCGATTGGTCACATCGATGAAATATATCTTGGGCATTTGACCCTCCTTAACTGGCTTGCTAAATTAATGATGCTATATGCTAGCATACAGAGAGATAGTTTGCAACGGCTACTTGACAGGTGGCGGTGTTATCTCTATAATAACACAACTATATACAGAACCATGATAATCGATGTCTCGCAGCAGATTAAGGAGCCGGTAGGCTCTCATCGCCATTACCAGATCAGTGAAAGCGGCAACCTGCCAATCAATGGGGAGGTAGATTTACTCCGCACCGATCGCGGCATCTTTGTTAACGGCACCCTCAAGACCACACACAAGGCGGTTTGTAGCCGGTGTCTAAGCTCCTTTGAGCAGCCCTTGACGCTGAGGATCGAGGAAGAGTATTTATCCAAAGCTGAAGAAGGCGCTTTCACCATAGGTGAGCACCGGGAGATAGACCTGAGTGAGGCGGTGCGCCAGTATGCGCTTTTAGTCTCACCCATGAAGCCTCTTTGTAGTGAGGATTGCGCTGGGATGTGCCATCGTTGTGGTCACAACCTCAATCTTGGCCCTTGCGATTGCCCCACCGGCTACCTTGACCCCCGGTTCGCCCTTTTCCAACTTCATGGTTGCGCGAGAAATCAGGGTGACTTTGAAAAAATACCGATTTTCCCTAGTGAAGGCTTGTATCGGACGAGAGAGAGGTGGGGAAAGGATAGGCCTTTTTCCGCTCTCAACCCACGTCCTTTTTTAACGGAATCTTGAAGGGGGAGTTAGGCTTTTTATAGAGGATGGTCTAGGACGAAAGAATGGCACTGCCGAAAAAAAAGACAGCTAAAGCGCGTCAGGGGAAGAGGCGGTCGCACATGGCATTGCGCTTGCCTGCTATTGACTACTGCCCCCAGTGCCACAGCCCAAAGCTGGCACACCATGTTTGCCTCACCTGCGGTACCTATGCGGGGAGGCAAGTGATCGAGGTAAAGGTAAAGAAGAGGGAATAACCAATGCACACCGCATATTCAGGAGTGACCATTGGCTGAGCAAGAAGCAGCTTTGGCCTATGTTTTCCCGGGACAGGGCTCGCAGCAGGTAGGGATGGGGCGTGACCTTTATGATGCTTTTGCTCAGGCCAGGGAGGTCTTTGAGGAGGCAGACGATGCGCTGGGAATTCCCCTCTCTCGGATTTGCTTTGAGGGACCCGAGGAGGAGCTGGCGCAGACAGTTAATGCCCAGCCAGCGATCCTCACCGCGAGCCTTGCCTGCCTGAAGGCCGCTGCCAGCGTAGCCGGTGGCCTGATCTGTCCCGCGTTTATGGCGGGGCATAGCCTTGGGGAGTATACGGCCCTGGTAGCTGCCCAGGTGCTCGATTTCAAGGAAGCTGTTCGGCTCACCAGGCAAAGGGGGAGGTTGATGCAGGAGGCGGGAGAGAGGGCACCGGGGGGCATGGCGGCGATCATCGGCCTCGACGAGTTATCGGTGGAGGAGATATGCCAGGAGACCGGGGCTCAGGTCTGCAACCTGAACTCCCCCACTCAGATCGTGATCGGCGGGTCGAGGGAGACGCTGGTTCGGGCTATGGACCTGGCCAGGGCCATGGGGGCGCGATATATCGCACCGCTTAAGGTAAGCGGTGCCTTTCACTCCTCCCTGATGCAACCCGCTGCTGAGGGAATGGCTCAGGCGGTCTCCCAGCTTGACTTCCGCGATCCCAGCGTGCCCATTGTGGTCAATAGCACCGCTCAGCCAGTGACCACCGCCGCTGAGATTAAGCAGGAGCTACTTCAGCAGCTCTCGAGTTGTGTCCAATGGCAGAAGAGCGTAGAGTATATGGTGGGCGCGGGAGTTTCCACCTTCATTGAGATCGGTCCCGGACAGGTGTTGCACGGGCTGATTAAAAGAATTAATCAGGAAGCGCAGATTCTAAATATCGAGGATACAAGCTCGATAAGGGTAATGGGCATCTGAACCGCCCTTCATCTCATCTGCTAGACTGATTTCGCCATTGAGCATACCTGCTAGAACGATTGTCAGATGCTGTATTGTGGCTGGTGTTCCACGCTTATATCCAGAGGATAGGCGAGCTTTTTTCGTACTGGGCAGATGCTTTATATTTAACTCTGTGATTTGGTGGAGACGCATCCTTATAAAAAGCGTTTGAGGACGGGCGAAAAAGCGAAAAAATGGGGACCAGAAGAAAGGCGAGGGTTATCGCGCTTCAGGCACTTTTCGAGGTGGACTCGGTAGGCCACGATGCCGGAGAGACCGTGTCGCGGCTGGTAGCGGAGGCAGCGCTGCCTGAAGAGGGTGAGGTATTCGTCCGGGAGCTGGTCGCTGGCGTGTTGACAAACAAGGATAGGATTGATAGCATGATTCAGACCTATGCCCCGGCCTGGCCGGTGGCGCAACTGGCGGCTATCGACAGGAACATCCTGAGGCTTGCCATTTTCGAGGTTTCGTTGAATAATAGGGTGCCGGTTAAGGCGGCCATCAATGAAGCCGTAGAGCTGGCCAAGACCTTCGGCAGCGAAAACTCGGCGAAATTCATAAACGGGGTTTTAGGCACCGTTAGTGCCCAATCAAGTAGAGAAAGGGGGTGAAAAGGTGGCCACCGTCTTCGAAAAGCTAAAGAAGATTATCGTAGATCAGTTAGGCGTTGAGGAAGAGCAGGTGATGCCCAATATCTCCTATGTCGATGACCTGAACGCTGACTCCCTGGACCTGGTGGAGCTGATTATGGCCATCGAGGAGGAGTTCAGCGATGATAACAGGCAGATACGAATACCGGATAAGGATGCAGAGGGGATAAAGACGGTGCAGGATACCATCGATTATATTAAGGAGCTAGGGATAGAGGACGAGTAGTTAAGCAGGCTGAATTATACCTTCGCCCCCCATTCCTACGTATGGCCGAAGCCGGCTCTCCCAGAATTAGCTTTGGAATTATGCCTCGTATCTCGATCTTGACAGTAAAAGTAAATACCCCGGTGCCGAACTTCTGAAGAATATCCCTCATCAAGCAGATTTGGGCTTCCGCATGTCGCTCAAAAGCCCCTGTCTGGGCTACCGCTTATTAGCGATTGCCTGGAGTTTTATAAGCCGCCATTGGGGTGAGAGGCCTGCAGAGAGGCGTCAGCATAGAGAGAAATAACAGAGGAGCTACCCATTCTCGGGTAGCTCCTATAATTCGCCTGGTTGTCTTCTCATCTCCCTACCTACCGACCTTTCGTCCGTAATATCATCGACCTTAGTACCTTATCATGGTGTTTGGCCCACCTGTCGCCCATGCGGCTGTGTCGCAGATAGCGTTCCCTAAGTTGGCAGGTTCTGTCCCTTGGCCTATAATCTTTCAGCATCGTAATCCCCCTCACCAAATCCGCCTTGGCTGGGCTCTTAGAAAGAGCGGATACCCTTATGGCAATGGGATTTCCCACGCGCAGGCGCCGGTGACCAGCACTTTATAGTTGTAGAATTGACCAGTTAGAGTCATCAGGTCGCCTCCCACTCCAGGTACCCAGAACCTATAGTCCATAATAGCAGGGTCATACCACCACACCCCCTGCACCTCAGGTGGAATGTTGGCAAGGTTAAGAGCAGCCAGCACTACTTGTCCGGTGTAGGAATCGGGCAGATGCTTAGGGAAGAAGCCCGCG
>DAOWEF010000072.1 GCA_030638665.1 Dehalococcoidia bacterium | reverse complement strand
TGGAAGAGGATGCCCGCAAAACCCCCCAGCAGATCGCCACCATGACCGGCATCCCTCTCTCCAAAGTTAAGGCAGCGATTAAGCAGGCGGAGCGCGACCGCACCATCCTCAGATACAAGGCGATAGTCAACTGGGATAGGCTGGGCGAGGAGCAGGTCGTTGCCCTGGTTGAGGTGAGGCTGGTGCCCCAGCGCGATGTCGGATTCGATGCCATCGCCGAGCGGATCTATCGCTTCCCCGAGGCACGCTCGGTATATCTGATGTCAGGTACCTACGACCTCGCCGTGCTGGTAGCTAGCAAGACGATGCATGAGGTCGCTTCCTTCGTCACCCAGAAACTCGCCCCCCTTGATGGGGTGCAGGGGACGGTGACCCACTTCCTGCTCAAGCGCTATAAGGAGGACGGCGAGGTCCTGGAGGTTGAGAAGCGGCTAAAGCGGGTGCCCATTATGCCTTAAGTTTTTTCAAACATTGCAATCGATTAAATTCAACAGATGTTAAATCTAGAAATCGCGTGACGATTGCCTTTTCGAACATCACTGTTGCTGAAATTCAACAGACTGTAAATCTGGAAATCACGCCATGAGTGCACTACAGTGTGAAAGTGTGAAAAAGTAAAAGAGCGAAAAAATGAAAAAGCGCAATGTAATATCCAAAAAGGTCAGAGACATATCGCCCTCGGGGATAAGAAGGTTTTTTGACATCCTGGCCTCCCTGGAGGGGGTCATCTCTCTGGGTGTCGGCGAGCCTGACTTCGTCACCCCGTGGCACATCCGCGAGGCGGGGATATATTCCCTGGAGCAGGGATATACCTCCTACACCTCCAACTATGGGATACTGGAGCTGCGGGAGGAGATCGCCCGCTATCTCAAGTCCCGCTACGGGCTGGACTACGACCCACAGAAGGAGATTCTAATCACCGTGGGCGTAAGCGAGGGGCTCGACCTGGCGATGCGGGCCATCCTCGACCCCGGCGATGAGGTCATCGGCCATGAGCCAAGCTATGTGTCCTATACGCCCTGCACCACGCTGGCCGGGGGGAAGTTCGTCCCGGTTTCCACCTATGTCGAGAACGAGTTCAAGGTCACTGCAGATGACATCGAGAAGCGAGTCACCCCCAGAACCAAGGCCCTCTTGCTGGGCTACCCCAGCAACCCTACCGGCGGGGAGATGGACCGCGCCGGGCTTAAGAAGGTGGCCGAGGTTGCCCAGCGCCACGACCTTATAGTGGTCTCCGATGAGGTTTACGAGCGGCTGGTTTACGGAGTAAAGCACACCTGCTTCGCCTCTCTGCCCGGAATGCAGCAGCGCACCATTCACCTTGGCGGCTTCTCCAAGGCGTATGCCATGACCGGCTGGCGCATCGGGTATGCGGCGGCAAGGGAGGAGATCATCGAGGCAATGATGAAGATTCACCAGTACACAATACTCTGCGCCCCGACAATGGCCCAGATGGCGGCGATCGAGGCGCTCAGGGAAGGTGAGACGCAGGTAAAGGAGATGGTTGCGGAATACGACCAGCGCCGCCGCGTAATAGTCGACGGATTCAACAATATAGGGCTCACCTGTTTCGAGCCACGGGGGGCGTTCTATGCCTTCCCCTCGATAAAGAGCACCGCGCTTTCATCGGAGGACTTTGCCGAGAAGCTGCTCCTCGAGGAGCGTGTAGCCGTGGTCCCCGGCAACGCCTTCGGCAAGTGCGGCGAGGGCTACGTCCGCTGCTGCTACGCCACCTCGATGGCAGAGATCGAGGAGGCGGTGGAGCGGATGGGCCGCTTCGTAAAAAGGCACCGCAAGCGTTAAATTTTCCATCCCCGATACGAGATTCCTTCGCAATTACAAGGTAGCCATGCTGGAGAAAGTGTTACTCTCGTGGAGCGGCGGCAAGGATAGTGCCCTAGCTTTTTATGAAATTAGCCAGAATCAGCAATATGAAATGGCAGGTTTGCTGACGACGGTAACCGAGGACTATCACCGGATCAGCATGCATGGTGTTCGGGAAGCATTACTGGAACAGCAGGCAAATTCTATAGGTTTGCCACTTTCGAAAGTATTGATTTCCAAAAACGGCTCCAATGAAGAATACGAATCTAAAATGAAAGAGGTGCTTTTTAAATTTCAGAAATTGGGCGTTTCTACGGTGGTGTTTGGCGATATATCTTTGGAAGACATCAGAAAATACCGCGAGGAAAATCTGGCAAAAGTAGGAATGAAAGGCATTTTCCCCATCTGGGGACAAGATAATCTCCCTCAAACGTTTATCGATCTGGGTTTCCAGGCGATTGTCACCTGTGTTGATGCTAAAGTTCTTGATAAAAGATTTGTGGGGAAATTGTTCGATGAAAAATTCCTAGCTGAATTACCGGCCAATGTCGATCCCAATGGCGAAAACGGCGAGTTCCACTCCTTCGTATTTGATGGGCCGATATTCCGCCACAGGATAGATTTCAAGATGGGAGAGGTGGTTAAGAGGGACTCGTTTTACTTCTGCGATTTGCAGCCGCAGGGCGCGACCTACCCCCTAGCCCCTGGACCGACCCATGAAGTCTTGATGGATCTCCCTGTTGGTGGCGATGACACTCCTGCTGTGAATGCTTACCGGCTGCCCATCAAGCTCGGTGACCACTCCGCCAGCCTCGCCAACGAGGAGGATGCC
>DAOWEF010000037.1 GCA_030638665.1 Dehalococcoidia bacterium | reverse complement strand
GTACTGTAGCCAGGGTGGTTAAGTCAGCCGCTGCCAATGCCGAGAACAACTTCGAGATGACGCCATCGGATCTGAGGATTGTGAAGATTTATATCGATGGGGGGCGGAGCATGAAGCGCTATCGCGCAGGACCAAGGGGACGGGTAAAACCGATCCTCAAACGCTCCAGCCATATAACCGTAGTGGTCAAAGAGGAGGAATGATTGGGGCAAAAAGTTCACCCGGTAGGATTTAGGCTCGGTGTGAGCAAGGATTGGCAGGCAAAGTGGTATGCCGATAGAAACTATACCGAGCTATTGCAGGAGGACCTCAAGATCAGAGCAGCTATCGCGTCGAAGTATGCGGCGGATGATGTCTCGCGCGTTGACATCGAGCGTGCTGCCAATCAGGTGACAGTGACCGTCTTTACGGCAAGGCCAGGGATCGTTATCGGCAGAGGAGGGCAGCGGGTCGATGAGATGAGGCTTATTTTGGAGCAGGTCGCCGGAAAACGAGTACGATTGAACATCATGGAGATTGCGCGGCCCGAGCAGGATGCTTATCTGGTGGCCAGGAGCATTGCTCAGCAGATTCAGCGGCGCATTTCTCATCGGCGTGCCATGAAGCAGGCAATCTCTCGGGCTATGGATAGTGGCGCCCAGGGGATAAAGGTCCGCTGCTCAGGTAGACTTACTGGCTCCGAGTATTCGAGGAAAGAGACCTTGTATCAGGGGAGGGTGCCCCTTCATACGCTACGTGCCGATATCGACTACGCCCAGGTTGTGGCACACACCACTCTGGGCTGTACTGGGATCAAGGTTTGGATCTATAAAGGCGACATAATCTCAGAGGCTGAAAAGCTCCACGTCGAAGCCCCGCCAGTGGTGTCACCCGTGGAAGGAGAGGGGCTGGGTGAGGAGGTTAAGGTGGAGGAGGAGGTTAAGGTGGAGGAGGAGGTTAAGGTGGAGGAGGAGGTTAAGGTGGAGGAGAAGGTTAAGGTGGAGGAGGAGGTTAAGGTAGCGGGGGAGGCTAAGGTGGGGGAGGAGGCTAAGCTAGCGGAGAAGCCTAAGGTAAAGGAGAAAGCTGAGGTAAAGGCTAAGGCAAAGGCAAAGGAGCAGCCTAAGGCAAAGGAGAAGGCTGAGGTAAAGGAGAAGCCTAAGGCGAAGGAGAAAGCCAAGGCAAAAGAGAGGCCCAAGGTAAAGGAGAAGCCTAAGGCAAAGGAGAAGGCTGAGGTAGAGACGCCCGAGGACTAAGAGGGACAGCGCGCTGAGTAAGGGATAGGATCATGTTACAGCCGAGGCGAGTTAAATATCGAAAACAGCATCGTGGTCGTCGCCGGGGGACGGCTCAGGCGGGCAATAGCCTTTCCTTTGGCGAGTTTGGGCTTCAGGCTCAGGGGGCTTGCTGGCTCACGTCAAGGCAGATCGAGGCGGCACGGCGTGCCATTATTCGCTATGTGCGGCGTGGTGGCAAGGTTTGGATCCGAGTCTTTCCCGATAAACCGGTGACCTCAAAACCTGCTGAGACTCGCATGGGCAGCGGCAAGGGCGCGGTGGACTATTGGGTTTGTGTAACCAAACCGGGGAGGATCCTCTTTGAGATCGCTGGGGTCAAAGAGGAAGCGGCGCGGGAAGCGATGCGCTTGGCCTCCCATAAACTCCCTATCCCTACCAGGTTTGTGCGCCGGGACACCGATGTCCCTTACAAGGAGGGTTCATAGGTTGAAGATCCAGGAGATTCGCGCCTTTAGCTTGGAGGAGCTTAATAATCAGCTTAACGATTCCTATAGAGAGCTATTTAACCTGAGATTTCGCTTGGCCACCAGACAACTGGTTAATTATCATGAGATCCACAATGTACGGAAGAGGATCGCCCGGATTAAGACCATAATGAAGGAAATAGAGCTATCAATAGAGGAGTGAGGGTGTTGTGGTAACGGAAGCTGACAAGAAAAGAAAGATCAAGATGGGTCGAGTGGTCAGCAACAAGATGGATAAGACTGTGGTGGTGACTGTGGAATCCTATAGACCCCACCCGCTATATAAAAAGCAGGTAAGGCGCATCAAAAAATTCAAGGCTCACGATGAGCAAAATTCCTGTCATATCGGGGATGTGGTGCGGATCGAGGAAACGCGCCCCCTTTCGAAGGAGAAACGTTGGCGGGTGGTGGAGATAGTGTCTAAGGGTGAGTTAGCATGATTCAGCACATGACCCGGGTGAGGGTGGCTGATAACACCGGTGCCAAGAGCATCATGTGCATCAATGTTCCCGGTGGCACTCGGAAGAGATATGCTCGGGTCGGTGACATCATCGTGGCCTCGGTTAAGGAGGCGACGCCGGGAGGGGCGGTTAAGAGGGGTGAGGTGGTGCGGGCGGTGATCGTGCGCACCAGTAAGCCCTATCGGCGCCACGATGGTTCATATATCAGGTTCGATGAGAACGCTGCAGTGATCCTCACCGATAAGAATAATCCTAAAGGAACCCGCATCTTCGGTCCGGTGGCCCATGAGTTGAGGCAGAAGAACTTTATGAAGATCCTCTCCCTGGCTCCTGAGGTGCTATAAGATGAAGATAAGAAGAGATGATACCGTGGTCGTTATAGCCGGCAGGGATAAAGGAAAGAGGGGGAAGGTGCGTCAGTCCCTTAAGAGGGAGAGCTGTGTAGTGGTGGAGGGTGTTAATATGGTAAAGCGCCATACGAGGCCGCGGGGCACAGTGAGGCAAGCAGGCATCATTGAGCGAGAGGCCCCGCTACATATTTCTAATGTGATGCTTCTGTGTCCCAAGTGCGATCATCCGGCACGCCTCGGTTTTCGCATCCTAGAGGATGGTAGCAGGGTGAGGGTGTGCCGCCGCTGCCATGAGGTGATCGATTGATGTCCCGATTGAAGGAAAAGTATAAAAAAGAGATGGTACCCACTTTGATGAGCGAGTATGGCTATAAGAGTGTGATGCAGGTGCCTAGCCTGGAGAAGGTGGTGGTCAATATTGGCCTTGGGGAGGCGACGCAACAGGCCCACGTCCTAGAGGCGGTGGAGCGGGATCTGGCTGCCATCACCGGGCAGCACCCGGTGATTACTAGGGCAAAGCGGTCGATCGCCGGTTTTAAGCTGCGTCAGGGGATGCCTATTGGGATGATGGTAACATTGCGGGGAGATCGGATGTATGATTTCTTCGATAAGCTGGTGAACGTCACCCTGCCGCGCCTTCGCGACTTTCAGGGGATGCCTCGAGGCTCCTTCGATGGCCGGGGCAATTACACCCTGGGATTAAGGGAGCAGCTTATCTTCCCTGAGATCGAGTATGATAAGGTGGACAAGGTACGGGGGCTGGAGATTTCGGTCGTTACCACAGCCCGAACCAATGAGGAGGGGTGTAGGCTTCTTGAGCTCATGGGCATGCCGTTCTCATGAGAGTAAAACAGGAATAAATAGTTGCAGTGGAGGTCAATCTAGTTGCCAAGGTTCTATTTGGAGACTGGCGCTAAGGAGAAAAGAGTCAAAGAATGGCGAAGGTATCGAAGGTTGTAAAGGCGCAACGAGCACCAAAGTATAAAGTGCAAAAAAGGAATCGCTGTAGCCGTTGTGGCAGGCCGCGAGCCTATATACGCCAGTTTGGGCTGTGCCGCATATGCTTCAGGGAACTCGCTCTTCAGGGGCAGATCCCCGGGGTGAGGAAGTCTAGCTGGTAGGAGGTGAAGCGATGGTTACCGACCCTATCGCCGATATGCTAACCAGAATGAGGAATGCCATTCTTGCTAGGCACGACTTTACGCTCGTGCCTTCATCAAGAATGAAGCTCTCTATTGCCAAGATTCTCAGGGAGGAGGGTTTTATCAGGGATTACGAGGTCTTGAAGGGCAAGCCGCAGCGGGTAATTAAGGTATATCTCAAATATACAGAGAATAAGGAGCCGGTGCTCACCGGACTTAAGCGAGTCTCCAAGCCCGGGCTCAGGATATATGTTAAGCGGAAGGAGATTCCCAGGGTTTGCGGGGGTCTTGGCATTGCGATTCTCTCCACCCCCAAAGGGGTGATGATGGGGCAGCAGGCGTGGCGCCAGGAGGTGGGCGGCGAGCTGCTTTGTTACATATGGTAACGGAGGACATTGATGTCTCGTATCGGAAGGATGCCTATTCCATTGCCTCCAGGGGTCGAGGTCGAGATAAAAGGAAACAAGGTGCGGGTGAAGGGTCCCAACGGGGAGCTTTTCCGCTCCTTTGACCAGGCGATCTCTATTTCTTTGAACGAGGGTACGCTCACGGTCTCTCGACCGAGCGATAATCGAATTCATCGCTCGCTTCATGGATTAACCAGGAGCCTTATAGCCAACATGGTGGAGGGGGTGAGTAGGGGGTTTCAGAAGAACCTGGAGCTCGTTGGTGTCGGCTATCGTGCCCAAAACGTCGGCGAGAAGGTGGTGCTTCAGGTGGGTTACTCCCACCCTGTGGAGATTATCCCTCCCACCGGGGTATCGGTGATTGTAGCGGAGGCACAGCGCATCAGTGTTCAGGGTATTGATAAGCAACTGGTGGGGGACGTGGCGGCGAAGATTCGTGCCGTAAGGCCTCCAGATCACTATAAAGGCAAGGGGATAAGATATGCCGGTGAGCGGGTTCGGCTCAAGCCAGGAAAATCAGGGAAGGTTGGTATCCAGAGGTAATGCGCAGAAAAGATGCCGAAACGGCGCGCCAAAGAATACATGCCCGAGTGAGGAGGAAGGTTTCGGGCACCGCGGAGCGGCCTCGCCTATGTGTTTTCCGTAGCCTGAGCCATATCTACGCCCAGGTGATCGATGATAAGCTGGGTCATACCATTGTCTCGGCATCGACCCTAGCTCCCGGGATAAGGTCTGAGTCGGATGGGAAGCGGAAGGTGGCAGAAGCAGAGCTTGTGGGCGAGATGGTAGCTAGGCGGGCTGTGGAGCGGGGAATCACCGAGGTGGTGTTTGACCGAGGTGGATACAAGTATCATGGTAGAGTAAAAGCCCTGGCAGAGGCTGCTAGAGAGGGAGGATTGGAGTTTTAAATGGAGGGGATTGATCACAGCGAATTACCCCTGAATGAGAAGCTTGTTAATATAAGGCGCGTGGCCAAGGTGGTGAAGGGAGGGAGGCGGTTCAGCTTTACCGCCCTGGTGGTAGTGGGCGATGGTAATGGGCATGTGGGTGCTGGATTGGGCAGAGCAAAGGAGATACCTGAAGCCATCCGAAAAGGAGGCACCATTGCTCGCAAGCAACTGATCAGTGTGCCGATGAAGGCTGGCACCATTCCCTACGAGATAGTGGCCAGGTATGGGGCGGCGAAGGTGCTCCTCAAGCCAGCAGCGCCGGGAACAGGGTTGATCGCTGGTGGTGGGGTGCGCGCGGTGCTGGAGCTTGCCGGGATCACCGACATCCTCACTAAGTCCCAGGGGAGCGCCAACAAGATAAACGTGGTGCGAGCCACCGTACTGGGGCTCAGTCAGTTAAGGGATCCTCAGGAGGAGGTAGCGAAGCGAAAGTCGAAGCCCACGGGAGAGGTATCAATTGGCTAAGTTAATGGTCACTTGGGTAAAAAGCGGCATTGGCCACCCTAGGGATCAGCGGCGGACACTTCAGGCTTTAGGGTTTCATCGCCTGAACCAGACTGTTGAGCACGATGATTCGCGAGCGATTCGTGGGATGATCATGAAGGTAAGGCATCTGGTAGCCGTGGAGGAGAGCGATGAGGCAGAATGAACTGGCCCCATCCCCCGGGGCGAAACATAATAGTAAAAGAATCGGACGAGGCCTCGGTAGTGGGCATGGAAGGACTGCTGGAAAGGGCACCAAAGGGCAGAAGGCGCGTGCGGGGTATAAGATGCGCCCCGGCTTTGAGGGAGGGCAGAACCCGTTGACCAAGCGCCTGCCTGAGCAGCGGGGCTTCACCAATATATTTAGGATAGAATATGCCACCATCAATGTCGCCCGCCTTAATCGCTTTGAAGCGGAGAGCGAGGTAACGCCCCAGCAGTTGGTGGCGGAAGGGCTGGTCAAGTCGCTGAAGCAGCCGATAAAGATTCTCGGCGATGGCGAACTTCAGAAACCTCTCACCGTAAGGGCAAATAAGTTCACCCAACCGGCAAGGAGAAAGATCGAAGCGGCTGGAGGAAAGGCAGAGGAAATTAGTAGTGACTCAAGAGCGAAGAGACACTAGGCCCAAGCTGCTTCAGGCAATGATCGATGCCTTTGGTCAGGCGGACCTGAGGAAGAAGCTCCTGCTTACCCTAGGCCTTCTGGTAATTTTCCGCTTTGTTGCCCACGTCCCTATGCCCGGTGCGGATGTTGAAGCCATGCGCGAGTTCCTGGGAGGGGGCAGCAGCGTCGGGGCACTGGTGGGAATGATGGACCTCTTCAGCGGCGGGGCGATGAGGAACATGAGCATAGCCGCTATGGGGGTCTATCCATATATCACCGCAGTTATTATAATGCAGCTCCTGGTGCCGGTGATCCCTCGCCTTCAGGCAATTGCTCGAGAGGGGGAGGCGGGGAGGGCGAGGATTAATCTGTACACTCACTGGCTAACAGTGCCCTTGGCAGCCCTCCAGGGTTACGGTCAGTTGATAGTGCTACAGGGGCAGGGCATCTTCCCCGCGAATAGTATCGGCTTCTCCGGGGATGCGCTCCTCCCTACCGTCACCATGGTGCTGGCAATGACCGCAGGGACGATGTTCCTTGTGTGGCTGGGGGAGCTGATTACCGAATATGGCATTGGTAATGGCATTTCCCTGATAATATTTGCCGGAATCGTTGCCAGCTTGCCGCAGATGATCGGCCAAGGCTACCTGGCCCAAGGAGCTGGGGACCTGTTGGGATTATTCATTTTCATCGGTTTAGCCCTGGCCATTCTGGTCACCATCGTTATCTTTACCGAGGCTCACCGCCGCATTCCGGTGCAGTATGCCAGGAGCCTGTATCGTGGAGGGCGGATGTATCGGCAATCTGGTGGCACCCACATTCCAATTAGAGTAAACTCGGCGGGGATGATTCCAGTGATCTTCGCCATGGCGATGCTGATCTTCCCCGGGGTGGTCGCCAGCTTCTTCGCCGCTCCACCGGGTGAGGCTGCCAATTTCGCCAACACCATTCAGAATCTCTTCTCCTCGACAAGCGGGTTATATTGGGCAATGTACTTTTTCCTGGTACTGGGCTTCACCTTCTTCTATGCCATGATAATCTTTCAGCAGCAAAACCTAGGGGAGACACTGCAGCGGCAGGGGGCTTTCGTGCCCGGAATTCGCCCGGGCAGGACTACCCAGCAATTCCTTAATCGGGTTATCACCAGGGTCACCTGGGCAGGTGCCCTGTTTCTAGCCTTTGTGGCAATATCTCCCTTTATTATTCAAAATATAACCGGCGTTCAGGTTTTGATTTTGCCATCTATCGGCATGCTAATTGTAGTCGGTGTGGCCCTGGATACCATGAGACAACTGGAGGCTCAGCTCATGATGCGCCGCTATGAAGGTTTTCTCAAGTAAGGAGGGTTTTGTATGCGTTCTGTGCTTTTGGGTGCACCGGGCTCGGGGAAGGGGACCCAGGCGGGAATAATTTCTGAGAGGCTGGGCATTGCTCATGTTGCCTCCGGCGACCTGTTTCGTGAGGCGGCAAGTAGAGGAGATGAGGTGGGAAGGCAGGCGAAGTCTTACATGGAAAAGGGGCTCCTGGTTCCTGACGAGATAACGATCAGGATGATACTGGAGCGAGTTGCCGCTCCGGATTGTGCTAGAGGGTTTATCCTCGATGGCTTCCCCAGAACCTTGGAACAAGCCAAGGCCCTGGATATGGCGCTGGGGAAAAGGGGAGAGGCTATTGATCGGGTGTTTTATATCGAGGTTGCCACGGAGGAGCTGGTGAGGCGCTTGAGCGGTCGGTTTATCTGTCGAAGCTGCCAGAAACCCTATCACCCGGTATACTCACCGCCGGAGGTAACGGGCAGGTGTGACCATTGCGGCGGCGAGCTCTATCAGCGCCCCGATGACTTACCGGAGACGGTAAAAAAGCGAATTGAGGTCTACTTTGCGGAGACGGCACCGCTCATCGACCACTATAAAGAAGCGGGCAAACTGGTAGAGATCAATGGACAGGGGGAGATCGGGGAGATCGTCGAGAGGCTTGTCGCTGCCCTCCCCCAGGATTGAAATGGGAATAATCATTAAATCGTCACAGGAGATCGACATCATGCGAAAGGCGGGGAGGATCGTGGCTGCCATACTTGATGTGTTGAAGAAAAGGATTGAACCTGGTATTATCACTGAGGAATTGAACACCATAACGGTTCAAGAACTTAGTCGGCATGGTGCCACCTCATCCTTTAAAGGCTACCGGGGCTTCCCTGCCAGCCTGTGCATCTCCGTTAACGAGGAACTGGTTCATGGCATCCCAGGGAAGCGTGTACTTAAGGAGGGGGATATTGTTTCTTTGGATGTCGGCGCGCTTTTTGAGAGCTTTCATGGCGATGCCGCCATCACTGTGGGGGTAGGGCGAATCAGCCCCCATGCCAAGGCGCTCCTGGAGGCAACCGAGGGGGCGCTGAGCGCTGGGATCGCCAGTGCGCGAAGTGGCGCCTGTTTAGGGGATATCTCGGCGGCGATCCAGTCATTTGCAGAAACGCGAGGGTTCTCGGTTGTGCGCGAATATGTGGGACATGGCATCGGCCGCCTGATGCATGAAGAACCCCAGATACCAAATTACGGTTCCCCGGGGCAGGGACCCTTTCTCCAAAGGGGGATGACCATGGCTCTGGAACCCATGGTGAATGCTGGAGGATGGCGTACAAAAGTAGACGGCAATGGGTGGACCGTCGCTACCGCCGATGGTAGCCTCTGCGCACATTTCGAGAATACTATTGTGATCGACGACGGCGAGGCGGAGATACTCACCAGTCTTGGTTAGGCGTAAGATATGCCCAAGAAGGAAGCTATTGAGGTCGAGGGGAAAGTTGTTGAGCCTTTGCCCAACACTATGTTCCGTGTCGAGCTAGCCAATGGGCACAAGGTGCTGGCACATATATCGGGTAAGATGAGAATACATTACATCAAGATCCTTCCCGGCGATAAGGTATTGGTGGAGCTTTCCCCATATGACTTAAGCAGGGGCAGGATTACCTATCGTTTTAGATAGATTTATGTACGGTGTAGGTGGCGAAACATGAAGGTTCGAGCTTCAGTTAAGCGGCGATGTGAAAAGTGTAAGGTGGTGAAGAGAAAGGGCGTGGTCCGGGTAATCTGCGAGAACCCAAGACATAAGCAGAGGCAGGGATAGTTACCTTTTTCGGCTGGGGTAAAGCTAAGTAGGTAGGGGCGAAACGAAAAGGACTCAAGGATGGCAAGGATAGCAGGGGTAGACCTCCCCAAGAACAAACGAATCGAGATTGGATTGTGCTCCATCTACGGCATAGGACGCTCTGTGAGCCAGAGGATCCTGGCGCAAACCGGAGTCGACCCTGATACCAAAG
>DAOWEF010000030.1 GCA_030638665.1 Dehalococcoidia bacterium | reverse complement strand
CGGCAGAATGGGACTAGGCAGAAGTGCCGAGGGGCGGAATCGAACCGCCGACACGCGGATTTTCAGTCCGCTGCTCTACCCCTGAGCTACCTCGGCGCAGATTTATTTTAGTTCGCCCCTATAGCGCTGTCAAGGATGAAGCTGGACAGCACGAGGCGAAACGCAATATAATATTTTAGTATGCGGAACGCAACTATCAACCGGGTAGGGCAAGCCCTGAGCCCTTATTGGAGACGCGCAGAGCCGTTCCTGCGCCATAGCTATCTGACACTGGCCTCACGACTGGCCCTAGGAGGGGTGTTTATCTTCGCCGGTATGGCTAAGCTGCCCCACATCGACACTCTGATATGGGAGATCGAACAATATAATATGCTACCTCACCAACTGGAAACAGCCTATGGTTATGTTCTGCCCCCTCTGGAGATCGCCCTGGGGATTTTTCTGGTGGTGGGGCTATTCCTCAGAGTCGGCGCCACGATCAGCGGATTGGTGGTGCTGAGCTTCGCCATTGCCAAGATCCAAGCCCTCGCCCGAGGACTGGACATCAGTGTCTGCGGGTGCTTTGGCGATGTGGTGCCTCTGCTTGCAGTGCAAACTCTGGCTATTGATTTCGCGCTTCTGGCCATGGCGGCTCAAATATTTTTTCACCGCGGGGACTTTCTCGCCCTGGGCCCCTGGTTCTCCCGAAAAGCGGCTGAGCTGGGCGAGCCAGAGGAGGAATAATCTCCTCTATCTAAACCACTCCCTCGCCTCTTCTGTCTTTCCCATCTGAACCAGAGCGATCCCTTTATTGAGGTATGCCCTGGTATATTTGGGGTGCAACGTGATCGCCTTATCGTAGTTTTCGATGGCGCGCTCCCACTTTCCTAACGCGAAGAACTCATTTGCCACGCTATGATAAATATCGGCGATCAGCTCCCGGCTCCCCCATTCCTCTCTTTTGCTCTCTCCACCTACACCCCTCTGTAGCGTGACCCGATGTCCCCGGTAGTCGAAGCCATCAGGGAAGATATTCTCGATATCGATGGTGCGCCCCCCGGTATAGAGCACAGTGAAAAGGTGGGGTCCCAGTCCAAAGGCATCCTCCAAGTGAGCTGCCCCTACCATGAGCCCAAACCTCTGGGCCAGCACGTTGTAGAGGATGGTGAGCCCCAGGCAATTGCCCACTTTTTCGCTCTCCCCACCCTCCACACCTCTGCCCTTTTCTCCAAGCTGGGCATCGAGGACCTGGGTTAGCCTGAAGCTGCCCCCATACTCATAGCGATGGGGCTTCGCCCTCCATAGCCAGTCGAAGATTCCCTTTGCCTTTTCCCAATCACTGCCCTTTCCGAGAAGCTCGCAAAGAGTGTCAGCGATTCTTTGGCAAAGTCGGTCGACTTTGGCAAGATAGCGGTTAAACTCCTGCCCCGTCTTCACCCCCGAGGCGAGCAGTGCCCCCTGAACGAGGTCTATTTCCCCTCCTTTTTTACTCTCTTCGCCCTTTTCGCCCTCTAATAGTGTCTTCTCTAATTTGGCGAGTTTCCTCTGCATGGCAGCCACCTATTGATAAATTGCACGATGTTAGATAAAATCTCTTTGTTACTTTTAAAGGAGGTGGGTGATTGGACGCTGTAGGGAAGCACCTGATCTTGGAACTCAAGGATTGCGATCGGAAGCGCTTGAGCGACCGCGACTTCCTGAAAGATACCCTCCTCTCCGCTTGCAGGGTGGCCGGTGCAACCATACTGAGCGAATCCTTTCACTCATTCCCCCCTTACGGTGGGGTCAGCGGTGTGGTGATCATCGCTGAATCCCACTTCTCCGTTCATACCTGGCCTGAGTATTGCTACGCCGCAATAGACATCTTCACCTGCGGCAACAACCTTCACCCAGAAAAGGCGGTCGAGCTGCTGGTGAGAGAGCTTCAAGCAAGAGACCACTCTATTTTAGAACTAAACAGGGGAATTTTAAACTCCCCGGGTGAATCATGAAGGAAAATGAGTGGTTTCATGACTATGTTACCCCTGATATGGTGCAATCGTATAGCATCAAAGAGGTAATCTATTCCGGCAGGACACAATTTCAATCTGTCGAGATTATCGAGTCGGGCGGCCTTGGCCGATGTTTGATCCTGGATGGTAAGATTCAGTCCAGCGAATGGGATGAGTTTATCTACCACGAAGCCCTGGTTCACCCCCCGATGATCGCTCACCCCCGTCCCGAAAGGGTATTCATCGCCGGCGGTGGCGAGGGGGCGACCCTCAGAGAGGTGCTCGCCCATTCTTCGGTGAAGGGGGTAGTCATGGTCGATATAGACGAAGAGGTCATCGATATCTGTCGCCGCCTTCTCCCCTCCTGGCACCGAGGCTCCTTTGAGGACAGTCGCCTGGAACTGCGCTTCGTTGATGCAAGAAAGTATCTCGAGGAATGCGTCGATATGGGCGAAAAATTCGATGTGGTCATCCTCGATCTGCCTGAGCCTATAGAGGGGGGGGCAGCCTATCTGCTGCATACCACGGAATTCTATCAACTTGTTCGGGAAAAGCTGGCCCCGGATGGCATCCTCTCCCTCCAGGCAGGCGCCAGCTCCTGGGGGAATCATCGATGCTTCACCGCGATTATCAATACCCTGAAGTCGGTGTTCCCCCTTGTTTTCCCCTATGATACGTTCATCCCTAGCTACGGCGGCACGTGGGGCTTCGCCCTCGCCTCCCCAAAGCTGAACCCCCCTACCGCGGCGGAGGTGGACAGCTTGATATCATCCCGGATCAAGAAGCCTCTTCGCTTTTACGACGGCCTTTCGCACCAGGGCCTCTTCTCACTACCGAAAAACCTCCGCGAGGCGATAGATAGTGAGAAAACGGTCATCACTATCGAGCAGCCTTTCTTTATTTACCAGCCCTAGTTTTTTAAAATATTCGTGAAATAGTCATAAGGTTGGAAAGGGAAGTTGTGCTGGCCGGATAAGCGCCGTTAGATGATATCCGATGACAGTATGGCAGGTTTGCGCCGTCGGCTTACCACGCTCCAGGTGATGACCCCCAGTAGAACCACGGCGGAGCCTATCGTGATATAGAGCGCCCTGCTTTCCAGACCGGAGACGAAGCCGGCTACGACGTTCTCAATCACCTCGTTGCCCTTCTCAGCCATTACGGCCTCTATACCCTCGTACTCCAACGGGTCGAGCATTATCTCTTGAAGCCCCGGTTCTCCGACAGCGGAGTAGGCCACCACCGTCGCGATGTAAACAGCAAGTGAGGTGATAAACAGCACAGCGAGCGCCCAGGCCAGCCGGCTCTTCCAACTGCGGCCGCCAAGAAAGCCTATGGCGATGAGGAAAATAAGAGGTATCAGCCAGAGGGCCCACAGCCAGTCTCCGCCGGTGTCAACCCGGTGGCGTGCATCGTCAAAGGAGTCGAAGTCTTCCTCTGTATCCGATATCGCTTCCCTCAAGTCCGCCTCGGTTACGGTGTAGCCGCTCGCTATCCAGCCGCGTACATCCTCAAGTGTCTGCTGATCGTCGCTGTCCATATTATCCAAGAGGTCTGCGTCGGTGAACGTCCAGCCCTCGGAAATCCACTCCCGTGCATCGTCCAGGAACGCCTCGTTGCCCGCTCCCAGTAAGCCCAGCAGGGCATCATTGGTGTAAACGTCCTGCAGGTTTATCGTGATGGTAAAGTGATTCGAATCGCCTGTCATGTACGGCACCACGGAGTCGATGGCTGCCTCTAGCTGCGAGATTATCCAGCCCTGCGAAACCACCGTCCTGAGCGAGTCCTCTATCTCTGCCTTGCTTAGCATCAGGGAAGAAGGCAGTTCGTCGAACAGCTCATCGGCCAGGTACGACATCCCATCGTCATAGATGCTTGTAAATGCATCGCCGTGTAGTATATCATCCTTTATTATGTCGGCGGCCACCTCTATCCTGTCCTTGAGTACCAGAGTGTAGGTAAAATAATCGGTATCGCCCACAAAATAGGGGATTATTGCATTGGTGGCTGTTTCGACCTGGTCCTGGAGCCACTCGGGCGGCAGGATCTTCCTGGCAGCAGAGATGAGCTCGTCCTTAATATCGGATATGTCTATGGGCATATCCGATGAGTCGTCCATTTCTATCTCATCCAGCGCTGTCGGTAAAAGCTCGTCGTATATGAAGTTGTATATATCCGCCTGGCGCATCTGGTCGTTATAGAATCCGGGGCTGCCTACGGTGCCGTTCACCTGTGTAACCACTAGCACGATGATAAACAGGATGACAAAAATGATAATCAGGGGAATGGCTAGTATCCGTCTGACCCATATCATGTCAACACCCTACTCATGCCTCCCTCTATAACAATGAGCGTGGAAAAATACATTAGCACGTTATTATCATTTATGCAATATATGCTATAGTTACTTGAAGAGGCATTCTAGCTCGTCACGTTGGCGCACATTTCGAACGATGCGAGAAATGCTATAATCTAGGAGTGGATGCTCTTGAAGGCCTAAACCCGGCGCAGCGGGAGGCGGTGGAGGCTATCGAGGGGCCGCTGCTCATCCTGGCCGGCCCCGGCAGAGGCAAGAACGGGCATTTCTCTACCTACCATAGAACCACCGAGAGGCGATTGCTGAGGAGCAAAGGGTCATCACCGTCGATAAACCCTTCGAAAGCGATGAACCATGATTAAGAGGATCCTGTTCGTTTGCACCGGAAACGTCTGTCGCAGCCCTATGGCAAAGGTTCTATTTGAGGACACATTAAATAAGCACCCATCGCTTGGTCCCGCCGGGCTCGAGGTAGATAGCGCCGGCACGAGCATGGTGATGGATGCTGCAACGCCAGAGGCCATCGAAATTATGTGTGAATACGGCCTTAGCCTGGCCAGCCACCGATCCAAGCCTGTCAGCGCCAGTCTGGTCGATTGGGCCGACCTGATACTGGTGATGGCGTTTTGGCAGCAGGCGCAGGTTGTGTCCCAGTCTCCTGCGGCGATAAAGAAGACCCACATACTGACGGAATATGTTGGAGAGAAGGGCGATGTCGCTGACCCATATGGCTGCGGGATCGAAGCCTACCGGGAGTGCGCGGCTCTGCTCCAACACCTGCTAAACAAAGTAGCTGAGAGGCTTAAAGGTTAGCTCCTGCGTTGTTGGATTTGATCTCGTTCCAATAGATGGGTGACACCCTGGATGGCCTTTCCGTTACCCCGACCCCCTCGCTTTCCATCATTCTGAGAGACCCCGATTCATCGGGGGACCGAAGAATCTCTCGAATCAGGCGGAGGTCTAGATTCTTCCCCCGAGGCCGACAGGTCGGCCGACACTTCGGCCTAAATCGGGGTCCCTCAGAATTAATGTACTGGATGAGTACAGGGCTTTGACCAGGCAGAAATGGATATGGTATAGTAATAAAGTCGAAATTAAAAACTCAAAGAAGGAGGTTAATCAAAGAAGATGGGTGTGCTTGACGGCAAAGTTGCGATTGTTACAGGTGCAGGAAGAGGTCTGGGGAGAGCCCATGCTCTGGCACTCGCTGCTGAAGGAGCGAAGGTGGTCGTTAACGACCTCGGAGGTGAGGCGGATGGTGTCGGGGAATCCCACAGCCCAGCAGACCAGGTGGTCAAGGAGATCAAGAATGCAGGCGGGGAAGCGGTAGTTAACTACAATAGTGTAACTGACTTCCAAGCAGCCAAGGAGATTATAGATACCGCCATCAACACTTTCGGCAAGCTGGACATCCTGGTCAACAACGCCGGTTTCCTCAGGGACAGGATGGTCTTCAAGATGGGCGAAGAGGAGTGGGATAGCGTTATCGCTGTCCACCTCAAGGGCACCTTCAACTGCGGTAGATGGGCCTGTCTCTATTTCTATGAGCAGAGCAAGGCAGGGAACCCGATTAACGGGCGCCTAATAAACACAGTCTCCCACGCCGGCCTCGGCGGGAATGCAAGCCAGGGTAATTATGGGGCAGCCAAGGGTGGCATTGCATCCCTGACCATGGTATGGGGCAGGGAGATGGCGAAATATAATGTTACCTCCAATGCCGTCGCCCCGATGGCCAGGAGCAGAATGACGTTGGGAGCCCCGATAACACTCCAAATGATGGGGGAGAAGCCACCGGAAGATGGCTCTTTCGATACGTTCGCACCGGAGAACCTTTCTCCCCTCATCGTTTATCTCGCCAGCGATGCAGCTCAGGACATAACCGGCCGTGTTTTCACCGTTTTTGGGGGCAAAGTCCAGGTGTTTATACCCTGGACGCCTGGCAACTCTATCGATATAGGCAGAAAGTGGACCGTTAAGGAGCTGGGCGAGAGGATACACGAGCTTGGAGACCTCTCCATGCCTCCGTTCCCTATGTAAGAAATAGCAAAGGATCCACCGACGGCAGAGCGGGGCCGCTCGTAATCACAAGGCCGCAGCAATCGCCTTGCCTCAACTTTGTGCCTGTTTCATGTACATAGATAGGTCGCTCTCTTTTTGTGACCTACCCGTAATGCTATAATCTAAGCGTGGATATTCTGGAAGGCCTCAACCCGGCGCAGCGGGAGGCTGTAGAGGCTATCGAGGGGCCGCTGCTCATCCTGGCCGGCCCCGGCAGTGGTAAGACCAGGGTCATTGCCCACCGCGTCGCCTACCTGGTCAAAGTTTGGGGGATCAACCCCTATCATATCCTGGCGGTTACCTTCACCAATAAGGCCGCCCGGGAGATGAAGGAGCGCCTCTATCACCTCCTCGGCAACGCGGTGGAGGACCTTACCCTGGGCACCTTCCATGCCATCTGCGCGCGTATCCTTAGGCGCGAAGGGTCGCAGATCGGGCTGGAGCCACGGTTTGTTATCTATGATGATGACGATCAGCTCAGCCTCATCAAGCGCAGCCTTCAGGAGCTGGATATCGACCCCAAGCGCTCTCCCCCACGCCCGTTCCTTTCTGCGATATCCTCGGCCAAGAGCCGCCTAGTCGCACCCCAAGATTATGTCAAGTATACCTACTTCGATGAGGTGGTGGTGCGGGTGTATCAGCGCTACCAGGAGCTCCTTGAAGAGAGCAAGGCGCTGGACTTCGATGACCTCCTGATGAAAGCCGTCCACCTCTTTCGCCAGCACCCTGAGGTATTGGCGAGGTATCAGAACCGCTACCATCATGTCCTGGTAGACGAGTTCCAGGACACCAACATCGTCCAATATGCATTGGCGAAGCAACTGGCGGGGAAATACCGCAATATCTGCGTGGTAGGCGATCCGGATCAGTCGATATACTCCTGGCGATTCGCCGATATGAAAAACATCCTCAGCTTCGAGAGCGATTTCCCCGATGCTAAGGTAGTATATCTGGAGCAGAACTACCGCTCCACCAAGACCATCCTCGAGGTGGCGGAGGGCGTGATCTCCGCCAATCGCCAGAGAAAGGAAAAGGTGCTGTGGACCGAAAACGAGGTCGGGGTGCCGCTTACCGTTGCCGAGGCCTATACCGAGCAGGAGGAGGCCCAGTTCGTGGTTGGTGAGGTGGATAGCCTGGTCAGCCAGGGTTTATTCAAGCCCGGTGACTGCGCCGTGATGTATCGCACCAATGCCCAGTCGCGGGCTATTGAGGAGTCCTTTATTCGCTATGGAATGCCCTATAAACTGGTGGGCGGCACCCGCTTCTATGAGCGACGCGAGATTAAGGATATCATCGCCTACCTCAGGCTGATCCACAACCCCTACGATAGTGTTAGCCTATTAAGGGTCATTAATGTGCCCACGCGGGGGATCGGCCCGCGCACTATGGATGAGCTAGAGCGGCGGGCCAAAGGGCGCTCTCTGCCTGTCTATACCGCCCTGCAGATGGTCGCTGATGAGGATGAGAGGGATGAAAAATCCTACTTTAACCCCAGGACTAGCCGGGTGCTCACCGATTTCCTCTCCATGCTTAACGAATTGATCAAGGGAAGCCGTGAGCTCAACATTGTCGAGCTTCTCGACCTGGTCCTGGAGCGCTCCGGATACAAAGAATATATCCTGGAGGGGGAGAATGGGGAGGATAGGTGGGAGAATATCCTGGAGCTGCGTACTGTAGCGAATGATTATCGCCATCTGGCGCCCGAGGATAGCCTCT